>JANOXZ010000585.1:0-3104 GCA_031418695.1 Synechococcales cyanobacterium VAR_35_metabat_10 | reverse complement strand
GTCAGCACCAAAAACTGACAAAGTTGCCTGAAGGTCGTATCGACTGATACTGCTCTTACCCTCAACAAAAAGTTGCCGGAGTTTTACGGGCAGATCGAATGTTTCAGATTCTCGGCCTTCTATTACCTGACAATGAGGCTGAAACCCTTTAGCAATAGTTGCCCTAATCTTTCCTTTACCTGTTGCTCGACCAGTTCTAGATGCCTTATCGCCCTGTGGTCTTGCCATCGGTACTGGGGTTTTGAACGTGGATCTGAATTATATCTTAATATATCTCAATTTTGTGAGTTTGAGAACTGAATCAGATCCATTGATTACCACCAGTTTTGGGAGTTCAGCACGTTCCCAATTTCATCACAGAATGATGATGGATCCGCTATTTTTTTGTTGTCTTATGCCGTAAATGTAATCTTCTGTGCAGAGATATCTGCGAAGTTTGGGTTAAATAGACATATGCAGTCGCCCGTGTTAGGCTCATGATGTTCCAGCTCGAATAGATCGATTTTGAGCTTTTTCAGCCTCACAGGAGGCTAACTAAAACCCCGTCCAATTTCAGTAGGAGTCCAGACAATATTGAATCAAATACCAGAAAGACTAATGCATCGGGTTCGATGGGGATTAGCAATTAGCTGGCTAGTGTTAATTGCGTCTCTTTTTTACGATCCGATTTCATCAATTTTGACCGATCCGGATAACTTGAGCAGCCCTTTTCGCATTCATCTTGAAACTTGTATCCCCGTTCAAGGTAAATGCTTGGCTCAAGCACCATATAGTTTAGCCCCACGGATATTTTGGTCAGCGATTGTCCCTGCTGCCATCTTCATTATCTTTGTATTCGGACACGAAACTTGGCGGCGGATCTGTCCCCTCTCCTTTTTTTCGCAGCTTCCACGAGCATTAAACCTCCAACGCAAACAGAAAATTGTTGAGGCAGGAGTAGCTCGGCATGAGTTAGTTTTTGTGGCCGAAAATTCATGGCTGGGGCAGAATCATTTCTACCTACAGTTCGGTCTCTTCTTTGTGGGATTAACTGCCAGACTTTTATTAGTCAACTCACATCCTTTCGCCTTGGGAATTTTCTTAGTTGCGACAATTCTATCCGCAATGCTGGTGGGGTTTCTCTTTGCTGGCAAGAGCTGGTGTAACTATTTCTGTCCCTTTTCGCCAGTGCAAGCTGTCTTTACTGGACCGAGAGGGTTATTTGGCAGTCAATCGCACCATCAGTCTGATGCTGGTGTTTCCCAATCAATGTGCCGCAGTTTCGATAATGAAAGTGCCTGTGTTAGTTGCAAATCACCCTGCATTGATGTCGATGCCGAAAAAGCGTACTGGGAAAACTTAGAACAACCAGGGCGGCGATTTGTTCAGTATGGTTATGTCGGTATCTTAGTCGCTTTCTTCCTCTACTTTTATCTGTATGCAGGGAATTGGGATTACTATTTCTCAGGTGCTTGGACTCGCGATGATGCCATGGAAACCCTCTTTAAACCTGGTTTCTACGTGCTCGGACAAGCAGTTATGCTCCCAAAAGCGATCGCCGTTCCGCTGATTTTGATGATATCTACAGTGGTAGCTTATTTATGCCTCAGCCAAGTCGAAAAATTCTATCGGGGTTATCTGCGCCGGAAGGATAAATCGGCTACTCGCCGACAGTCTTACCATATTATTTTCACCCTGACTACGATCTTTTCATTCTGGTTTTTCTTCTCCTTTGGGGGTCGTCCTATCCTCAATACAATGCCCGCCATAGTTGGATTAGGATTTAATGCGATCGTCATTCTGGTGGGCAGTATTTGGGGCTATCGAACTTTGAAACGTACTGAGGAACAGTATCAACAGGAAAGTTCGGTTAGTACTGCGCGGATCAAGCTCAAAAAACAACTGAAAAAATCATCAGTTGAGTTGTCTAAACTTGAGGAAATCGCACCTGAAGCAGTAGATACTTTAGTCGATCGGTTACCAGATATCATGGTACAAATAACTCAAAAAGAGCGACTAAATTTATACCAGGACTTAGTTAAGCACCACTTAGCTAAAAATCAAAGTGTGGGAATTATTGATTATAGTTTCGATGCACTAAAATCAAACCGAGATAATATGGGGTTGACCGATCAAGATCATGAGAATGTAATCGAACAACTCCGGCGCGAAAGTCCCGATTTATTTCAAGCAGAAATTACTGGGTTATTTGTCACTTCCACTAAAGTAAAAATTGGCAATAAAAAGCGCACTGAGAGTACAAAAACACGTAGAAAAAGGCGGTAATTTAAGTCCATGTTACTAATTGAGTAAAATTAGCCTTCTAATTTACTTCAGGATTAGAACATAGTTTAGTTTGACACCCAATTTACACTCTGTTAAAGTCCCAATTATGATTGTTATTAAAATTATCAACCTGTTGGCTACATCAGGACAAGAAATTTGCTTAGTTGCCAATGATATTGGCATCCATTTAGTTGGTCGAAATCCATCATGCGATATCGTTATTGATAATCCTCTCGTTAGTAACGTGCATGGAATGTTCATCGAAAGAGAAAATAATTGGTATTATCTAGATTTATTACCCACCAACCCTTCTCATCTTAATAATATGGAAATTAAGGTGAATCAACACTATGGTCTAAAAGCACGGGATACAGTGTGTATTGGCGACTTTTTGTTGGTGGTGGCAAATATCAAAATGACAGAAAAAGCAATAAAAAGGATCCAGGAAAGTCCGATTAGAATCGATGACACCCTCCCTAATTTAAATGAGAGCGCAGTTTATCTTTCTGGCTCTGATGGGTTTGGACAAGGTTTAAATACGCTATCAGAAAGTTTAGATTTTCTCATGGAGAACTATCAGGAACAACCTGGCAACTCTCAATCATTAACAACTCTAGTCGCGGAACCAACAAATATTCCAAGCGCAGCACAAATAGAGACTTCTGCTAGCTCATTAGCTGCCAGCCCATTAGTTGTATTCTCAACATCTGGCAAAGAAATCGATCATGACGGGGATGAATCGATTCTCCAACTTGGCGAACAGCAATCTATCCCGATTAAAAGTAGTTGTAAACGGGGTATTTGTGGAATTTGCAAGCTGAGGAAGACAGAAGGAGAAG
>JANOXZ010000584.1:0-5061 GCA_031418695.1 Synechococcales cyanobacterium VAR_35_metabat_10 | reverse complement strand
AGGCAAAACTCCAAATATTCAAACAAAGGCTTGATTTCTTCGGTGTTGACATTGCCATAGCCAGCTTCTGATAGCGACTCTAGCCAAGGCTCTTTTTTGCCCATGTTGAAGAAATTCAACTTAGAAACAAAAGACACGCGACCTTCGGCATCTTCTTGAGCATGAACCATCGCTGCTACAGATAACCGCACCGCCATCGTGACATCTTGAAGAGTTTGCACATCTTCTAAAATGCCTTTGTCGTTGTTTTGGTAGAGTTCTTCCAAATTCCGATTCATGCTTTCAGCAATAATTCGAGGTAGACCTTTGACACCTTCTTCTTCCCGATCGAGGCTAGCAATGTTGACCAAAGTAGCGATCGCTTCCTCGGCTGTAGGAGGCTTACCAATCACATGTAAACCGCAGGGCAACAAGCGCGACTCAATTTCCATCAGGCGACGATAGACGTTGCCGACAATTAAATCTCGATCGTCCAAGCTGAGCGTGGCAGAATCCACATCGGGCAAGATCACATCCTGATCCATATTACAGATGCGGGCTTTATCCATAATCGTATTCACGATCTGCGCTCCGCGACCACCATCGCGCAAGGACTGATAAGAACCAACCAAGTCGCCTAGTTCTTTTAGACCCTTGTACAAACCAGCATTTTCAGCCGGAGGAGTTAGGTAAGAAATAGTCTCAGCATAGCCCCGACGCTTAGCGATCGTTGCTTCACTAGGGTTGTTGGCAGCGTAGTAATACAGGTTAGGAATCGAGCCAATCAAACTATCGGGGTAGCACTCATTAGACATGCCAATTTGCTTACCCGGCATAAATTCCAGCGAACCATGGGTGCCAAAGTGCAATACGGCATCCGCGCCCCAGATTTTTTCTAGATAAGTGTAGTAAGCTGCAAAGCCGTGGTGAGGACTAGCCGATCGAGAGAACAACAATCTCATCGGATCACCTTCGTAACCAAAAGTAGGCTGAATCCCAATGAACAGATTGCCGAAGTGCTTACCAAATACCAGTAAGTTCTGACCATCGCTGTTCAAATTACCGGGTGGTTTGCCCCAGCTATCTTCTAGGCGCACCGAGTAAGGAGTCAGGTCTTCGTATTCTGCCACGCTCATTCGGTAGGCTACGTTTAGCTCGGGACTGTTGTACTGAGCTTGAGCATCGTGAATCACTTGCTCCATGAGTTCTTTAGAAGAAGCCGGTAGTTCTGGCAAATCATAGCCGTTTTGCTTCAGACCTTTCATTACTTCATAGATCGAACCAAATACATCTAGGTAAGCAGCAGTTCCTACATTGCCTTTATCTGGTGGGAAACTGAAGACGGTGATGGCAATTTTCTTTTCGGCTTTGGGCTTGATGCGTAAATTCGCCCATTTCAAGGCACGTCTGGCGATCGATTCCACCCGATCTTGCAGGGCGATCGCCCGACCAGTGTTGCCATCTCGACCAGAGAGAATGATTGGCTCGATCGCCCCATCTAATTCTGGAATCGCAATTTGCAAGGCTACTTGAATAGGGTGTAGACCCAAATCGCTTTCTTGCCACTCTTCAGTGGTTTGGAATACCAGCGGTAAAGCAACCATATAAGGACGGTTCAGCTTTTTGAGAGTCTCGATCGCTTTAGGATGATCTTGACGCGCAGGGCCACCAACTAGAGCAAAACCGGTCAAAGAAACCACGGCATCCACTAAAGCATCTTCTTTGCCGACAGCATCAAAGAAATAAGCTTCCAAAGGTTTAGAGAAATCCAAACCACCAGCGAAAATCGGGATAACCTTTGCACCCATGGCTTCTAGCTCTTGCACCATCGCTACATAGTGAGCATCATCACCAGTCACAATGTGGGTGCGCTGAAGCACTAATCCGATCGTGGGTGCCAAAGGATCTTTCAAGTCAGCAGAAATATCCCGACGGCTCACATACCAGTTCAAATATTCCTTCACATCCTCAAACATCTGGGGTGCCAAAGGGTGCCAAATTCCCATATCTGGGAAAGTCACAGGTTCGTTGTAGGCCACCGAGACGATCGATTTATTGGCCTTGTCGCCTACATATACATACTTATCAGCCAACATCAACAAGAAGTTCTCTAGGTTCTCGGGAGTACCACCCAGCCAATATTGAATGCTCAACATAAAGTTGCGGGCATCTTGGGCTTTTTCCATGGGCAAGAACTTCAAGACTTTGGGCAGAGTCTGCACCAATTTCAACATGCCATCCTGGAAGCTACTGCCCTGTTTGGCTTTGCGCTTTTTCATGAACTCGCCGATCGCGCTCTTAGACTGGCCAAGCTGCGCCAACGAGAAGCTGCCCATTTTGTTCAGGCGCATTACTTGGGGCATAGAAGGGAAGACTACTGCCACATCCAGGTTGTCCCGGTGGGGTTCTACAGCAGCAACGAGTTTCTCGGCTAAGTCTTCGATAAAGATCAGCGAAGCAATAAAGACGTTAGCAGCAGCCAGGTCTACTTGTAGAGCAGCGTAGTTTTCTGGATCGCGCAGTTCTTCGAGGAGATAACCGCTAATTTCGATCGCTTGGTTCGGATTGTTGTCGTTGATCGATCGAACGGCGGCAGAGAGAGCACTTTGATACTGCGGCTCTAGGACGACATAGACCACTTTCAACAGTCGTCTGCCCCGCAGGTCATCGGGCGCAACGTGTCGGATTGTGGACTTGACGTTAGTGAACATTCGGATCTACTCCTTGAGGTGATGGTGAAATTAAAGAGCCGGAAACTAAATGAAGTTTGTTAAAGATAATGTGAGCAGAGACTGTCGCGTTGCCCTGACAAATTTTATATGCCAGAACCACCGCTAAACAAGGATGTAATGATTTTTTTATTATTGTTATGGTGCAGACTCTGCCTGAAGTTGTAACAAATAAGCCTTGCTACTGCACTGGTTTTGGCGCAATTTGATACAAAACGCAAGATATTGGCGGCTGATCAGGCTTTCAACAAATCTTTACAGTGATTGACAAAAAATAGTTGTTTTGATATCCAGCACAACTATTACTAGTTCTCCTACCCAGCTTTGGTATGATTGAGTTAGCGGTAGCAGTCGCCAGTCCTTACATATCTATGAGTATCAAAATCAATATGGCAGTCAAAAAAGGTGATGCAGTTTGTGCGGTGGCTGAAAATTTAGCAAATAGCTTAGAAGCACAAGCCAGTGATAGTAAGTTTTCTGATTATATTTTCAAAACCAAAGGCGAAGTCTTAGATATTCGTGGTGACTATGCCTTAGTAAAGTTCACTGCTGTTTCTACACCCAATGTTTGGCTACGCTTAGATCAACTTCAAGCTTTCGCTTAATTACAAAATATAAATAACAAAAGACCTCGATCGAACACAAGTTCAGGTCAAGGTCTTTTAATTTGTGAAGAGCGAACTTAGGAAGCTTGTAGCTCTAAATTATTGTCTAGCATCATACCGGGGATGATTACTTCTACCGAAGCGGGGAGTTTTTGGAGAAGCCGATCGACTTCTAATTGCTCCACGATTCTGAGATCAACCAAATCAACCAGGTCTTCTAAAACCACGAGCTGATATTCCACCGATCGCATTAATTCTTGAACGTGTTGCCAGAGATTGAGTAAAGACTTAGTCTCCGACTCATCTAACTCGCCAGAATTAAGCTGTCGAGCAGAATCTGACCTAATCCAGTCTAGATTCTGCGCAAGATTAACCATGTGCCCTTCGCCTTGGTGAATACCACCTTTGAGGAATTGCACTACCAAAACACGCCGACCGGCAGCCGCTGTTTTAAGAGCCTCGCCGATTACCTTACTAGTATTGAACTTTGAATTTTTCGTAATAGTACCGAACCGATTTGTTTGAACAGCCATATGGAGGTGTGAATCTGATATGAGAGCACCACTCAGGTTAGCCAGAGGCTTCTGAGCTATGTAGCGTTTTTAGCCGACAGAACTCATAGTGAAACACTAAATACAAAGATCCGTCAAGGACTTTCTTATCTGGGATCAATCATGTAGAATAGTTCGTTCGGTCTTTACCTCTCAGCTATGATTACACCGTTACAAAGTAGTATTCGCCTGGATGGTCGTCAATTCGATCAGCCGCGCCCGCTGAGCTTCCAGCCAGATTTTGCCGGTTTTGCGACCAGCTCGGTATTGACCTGCTGTGGCCAGACTCGGGTGTTAGTGACGGTATCGATCGAAGACAAAGTACCCAAATTTCTCACCGGCAGCGGCCAAGGCTGGCTGACTGCCGAATACCGCATGTTACCCGGAGCCACTCACGAGCGCTACAGTCGGGAGTTCATGAAGCTTTCTGGCCGTACCCAAGAAATCCAGCGTCTCATTGGTCGTAGCCTGCGCTCTTGCCTCGATATGAAACTACTAGGTGAAAAGACTATCACGATCGATGCAGATGTGCTTCAGGCCGATGCTGGCACCAGAACAACATCAATTACTGGCGGATATGTAGCCTTAGCTTTGGCGATCAATAAACTCCTAGCCGCAGGCCGTCTCACCCAGACTCCCCTAGTGAACCAGGTAGCCGCAGTCTCAGTAGGTCTGTTGGAAGGTGCGGCTCTCCTAGATTTGGATTACCCAGAGGACGTGGCTGCCAGCGTAGACTTCAATGTAGTGATGAATAACCAGGGGCAACTTATCGAAGTTCAAGGCACTGCTGAAGAAGGCAGTTTTAGCAGAGCCGAACTGAATCAGCTCTTAGATTTAGCCGAGATCGGAATTGCTAAGTTTTTTATTGCGCAGCGAGAGATTTTGAGAATAGGGTAGCATTACCAAAATCAGGCTTCTATGGGTATGCTAAGCAAAAGTTCTGACACAGCAGTCAAGATCTTAGATATTGCATCTCCACCGAGTTTAAAATATTTCTATGTCAATCAAAAAGATTTTATCGATCGTCTTACTGGTATTTATCCCGATTTCGATCGCTGCTGAGAATTTACATTGGGGCACGATGCCAGTGTTTATCACCTCAGCTTTAGCTATTATACCGATCGCCATTTGGCTGAGTACCGCCACCGAAGAAGTTGCACTAGTCACCGGACCATCGGTAGGTGGTTTGTTAAATGC
>JANOXZ010000583.1:0-9614 GCA_031418695.1 Synechococcales cyanobacterium VAR_35_metabat_10 | reverse complement strand
CGATCGTCTCTTCTGTATCAGTGGTCTCAGCTTTAGAAGAAAAACCAGTGTTTGCGCTAATTATCCGCAAAGAGGCCAAAGGCCATGGCACTCAGGCTTACATTGAAGGGCCAGTAATTGCTGGATCTACAGTGGCGGTGTTAGAAGATGTGGTTACTACCGGTCAATCAGCATTGACGGCAGTTCAAAGGCTTAAGGATGCTGGCTATCAGGTAGATCAGGTAATTTCTTTAGTTGATCGCCAGCAGGGTGGGGCAGAGTTGTATGCTCAGGCTGGTTTGGAATTTATCTCGCTCTTTAACATTACCGATTTACAGGCCAAGTATAAGTCGATCGCGGAGCGTCGCCCCTAGGAGAATCGCTGCCATATAAATCCGGGTAATTGACTGATCCCCCAAGCTCCCTCGATCGGTTATGATGATTACCTGATGCCCGTGAAATTCTAAGACACTAAATTTTTATGCTAACTCTTAAAATCGTGGTTAACGTCGTAGTTGCCATTTTTCTTCTAGTATTCATCTTCGGCTTCCTGTCTAACGATCCAGCTCGCAACCCTAACCGTCGCGATCTGTCTGAATAAACTTAACCAGTTTTATTTTGTCTTTCAGCCTCTGCTCCCAATAACGAATGCTTTCGTTAGCTGCGGCGGAGGCTATTCTTTAGCCTCCTAGCCCATTAGTCCATGGCCGATCTTCCACCTGTTTCCAGTCCTTACGTCTGTGATAGCTTTGCCACTGTTAGAGAGTTTGCAAAGGATCAAGTAAGTCGCACCTGCAAGATTTCTTTTTTGAATACTGATTCAAATACTGGGGGGGAGTCTCCGGAAGCTCCTGTACCAGCACCAGCACCAAGTTTGACTACACCGTCGGCTTTACCGAGCAATGCTCCTGTCCAAAAAGCACCTGTTAATAGATCCCTAGCTGGTGGGGTTATTGAACTGCGGGCTGAAGAGCAGTCCTACAACAGCAAAGAACAAATTGTGACGGCAACTGGTAATGTGCGGGTGCGCTTTCGGAATGCTCTGTTGAAGGCCGACCAAGTAACTGTAGATATTCAGAGTCGCAAAGCAGTGGCTACTGGAAATGTGTTTATCAAACGAGGTGAACAGATTTTACGGGGCGATAAGTTTGACTACGACTTTGGCAAAGATCGAGGAGAAGTTACCTCAGCCAGTGGTGATGTCTATCAGCCAACCTTAGAGCGAGATGTAGATATTGCTAATAAGAAGCCGCTATCTTTACCGCTTAGTGGTAGTCGTTTTCCAGAGGGTTCGTTAGCAGATAAGCTGGAGCGTGATCAGCCAGTAACCAAAATTGAGCGACGGGGTGCTACTAATGCAGTAATTGGGACCGATCGAGAGATTGAATTTCAGCCCCCACCAGCGCCACCAGCTACTACTATTACCCGGTTACGCTACCGAGCCGATAAATTAGAATTTGATGGCAAAGTACTTACTGGTAGCGGGGTGAGATTGACCAATGACCCCTTTTCGCCACCAGAACTAGAAGTGCGTGCCGATCGGGCTACGTTTAAAAATATTGCCCCTGGCCAAGATCAAATTGATACTAGTAATGCACGGGTCACCATTGAACAGAACGTAAATATCCCTCTGGTGGTGGCACAGTTTGGATTGGGGAAGGAGGCTTTGGAAACCAATCCTTTTGGCGTAGGTTTCGATAATGATGAGCGCGGCGGTCTGTTTTTTGAACGCACTTTTAAACTGGCAAATGATGACAAAATATTGTGGACTTTGACACCGCAGTACTTTGCCCAGCGAGTAATTGCCCAAGATAAGTTGACTAGCTTAGATTCGATCGGGGTAAAAACCGCTTTAACGGCTAACCTAGCACCAGGGACTGTCTTTGATGCTAAAGCGTCACTTACTAGCTTGGAACCCAGTGTGTTGGGTAATAATTTGCGATCGAGTTTGTCTTTAACTCAAGATCTCGATCTACCCACTGGAAGACATAAGGTAGTGGTAGATTCTGCTTACCGAGAAAGAGTTTTTAATGGCACTTTGGGTTTTCAAGATCTCCAAAGCAGTTTAGGTATTGGTATTACTTCACCCAAGATTGCCTTGGGTGATACCGGGATTAATTTTGACTATAATGCGGGTTTTCGGTTGCTCAATGCTGGTACCGATCGAGCTGGTGTGGGGGCTAGTGATGGTCGGGTAAATTTAGGTCGTTTCCAGATGGCCGCTAATTTGAATAAAAGCTGGCGACTCTGGGAGGGCATTGGCCCAGATCCGAATGAGCGGTCTACGTATAATTACAGCCCGGTGCCGGTGGTGCCTTATTTACAGTTAAATACCGGGATAAACGCCAAGGTGGGCAGCTATACCAACGGTGAAAGCCAGTCACTATATGGCTATGCCATAAGTTTACAGGGACAGATTGGTCATTTCACTGCCCCAGCTTTCGACTATACAGGCTTTAACATCGGCTATTCTCAGGGCTTTTTGAGTGGTAGTTCGCCATTTTTGTTCGATCGATTTTTAGATACACGAGTAGTCAGCGCAGGAATTAACCAGCAGTTGTTTGGTCCACTGCGGGCAGGGATTCAAACTTCGATCAATTTAGATACCAATCGTCAAATTAGCACTGATTATTATTTGGAATATAGTCGGCGGACTTTTAGTATTGTGACTCGTTATAATCCAGTGCTGCAATTGGGTTCGATCGGTTTCCGCATCAACGATTTAGACTGGCGTGGTCAGGCCGATCCATTCTAGCTTGATCAACAAAATCGGAGTCAGAGCCATGATCGAGTTAAAATCGATCAACTCCTGCCATTTCTTGCTATGTCTATTCTTGCTTCTTCAGATTTGTTAACCATTGCCGGACGTACCTTTCACTCCCGGTTATTTACTGGTACCGGTAAATATCGGAGCATTGCTGATTTGCAGGCCAGCATTGTGGCCAGTGAATGCCAAATTGTGACGGTGGCAGTGCGGCGGGCGCAGACTAAAGCTCCTGGCCATGAGGGTTTAGCGGAAGCGATCGATTGGCAAAAAATTTGGATGTTGCCAAATACTGCCGGGTGTCAAACCGCAGAAGATGCGGTGCGGGTGGCGCGGCTGGGCATAGAAATGGCCAAGCGGTTGGGGCAAGAGGACAATAACTTTATCAAGCTGGAAGTGATTCCCGATGCTAAATATTTACTGCCAGACCCGATCGGCACGCTAGAAGCTGCTACCCAGTTGGTGAAAGAAGGCTTTGCCGTTTTACCTTATATTAATGCCGACCCTTTACTGGCCAAGCGTTTAGAAGAAGTGGGCTGTGTAACGGTGATGCCGTTGGGTTCGCCGATCGGTTCTGGTCAGGGAATTCAGAATACTGCCAATATTCAAATCATTATTGAGAATGCCGGGGTGCCGGTAGTTGTAGATGCGGGGATCGGTACACCCAGTGAAGCAGCGCAGGCGATGGAAATGGGGGCGGATGCAGTATTGATTAATACGGCGATCGCTCAGGCGCAAAATGCGCCAGCAATGGCTGAGGCGATGGGGTTAGCGACTAGGGCGGGGCGGATGGCTTTCTTGGCAGGGCGGATTCCATCGAGGTCGATCGCCAGTGCTAGCTCCCCGCTCACTGGCAGTATTGCTAGTAAAGAAGTGTAGTTTATTGTTCAAATAAATGTTTCAAGTGTATTTTGATCTTGACATAGGGATAAGTACTTATATAACCTTGGAAAAAAATTAAATCAGTGTTGCTGCCATGAATTTATTTTGGGTTTATGACATTCCTAGTGTGGTATTTGCCAACTTGGTGATGGCCTCTTTCGTCGCTGTTGCCGTGATTGGTCAGCGGTTATCGCGGCGGTGGGTGAAGCGCATTGCTGGCAATGATGGTGAATACAATGATTTGGTTGGTACCACTCTGGCCACGGTGGGCGTATTTTTTGGCATTACCCTAGGCTTGATTTCGGTGGGTGCTTGGCAAAACTTTACTGATGTAGGTATGAATGTTAACCAGGAAGTATCGGCGATTAATGTTTTGTATCGGGCAACATCACTATATCCTGAACCAAATAATATTGAGCTGAAGAAAAGCCTCAAAGAGTATGTGCATTTCGTAATCAATGAAGAGTGGCCTTCGCAACGCAAAGGAATTGTACCGAAAGGCGGTACAGAGAAAGTTACAGTATTTCAGAAAAATTTGTATAATTACGAGCCTGCCAGTGAAAGTATGAAAGCAGTTCATGCTGAGACAATTGCGGCCTTTAACGAAATGATTAAACTGCGTCGTAGTCGATTGCAAAGTGTTGTTACTGGTTTACCCGAAACTCTGTGGCTAGTGATCATTTTTGGTTCTTTGCTCAATATTGTAATTCCTTGGTTTTTGGTATACGATCGACAGTTTATTCAAGATTTAATGATTGTTTTAATGGCTGCGACCATTGGATTGTTAGTTTTCCTCATGGCAGCTATGGATTACCCATTTCGCGGTGAGTTTAGCGTCAGTCCAGACAGCTTTATCTTGATGTATGAAAGAATGAATCGCTAGTAATTTTCAAAAATCATTTTAGATTTAAGTCATTTGATTATTATGACCAGCTATCTTTTTTCCATAGGCAATAACAGCAAATCCAGTCAAATACATAAATAGGCTATAAATAGCCGCAGGAATTGCCATTTCGGCATCTTTCAATATGCCTGCGGTGATGGCAATTGCTAAAGTCCCATTTTGGATACCGACTTCAACCGCGATACAGATTTGCTGAGCAATATTCAGCTTGAGCATTTTACTAATCACAAATCCGGCTACCATGCCCAAAATATTCAATAACATTACACCCACACCAGCCTGCATGATAAAACCAGGTAATTTACTCCATTCTTTAGCAACCAACAAGATAATTATTAATCCCAAGAAGCCAACTGCCAATTTATTAGTGGCTTTCTCTAACCGGCGAGCAATTTCGGGAAACTGATACTGAATATACATTCCAAGGGCGATCGGAATAACTGTAATTAAAAAAAGCTGTCCCATTGTCATTCCAATCGGCAAAGCAACAATCGCACCTTTACCGAAAAAAGAACTCATAGCCAAGTTGGTAAACAGGGGAATTGTAAAAATCGTAATAATACTGCTAAACACCGTGAGGGTAACGGCTAAGGCTACATCTCCACCAGCCAAATAGGTAATCATATTTGATGATGGACCACAGGGACAGAGAGCAAGCACTATTAGTCCTACCGCAATTGCTGGTGGCATGGGAATAATTTTGGCGATCGCTAAAGCAATAACTGGGAGGATGACTAACTGACCGATTAATCCGATCGTGACAGCTTTGGGATATTTGAAAATTCTGGAGAAATCATCACTTTTGAGTGATAGTCCTAACCCCAACATAATTGTGGCTAAGGCTAGGGGTAAAACTAGTGTTGTTAAGATACTTTCCTGCATGTGGGTATAATCCTTATATTTTTTTGTTGACCAAAGTACTCAAGTCAGCTAGCAATCGTGCTTGCTGTTGTTGATTGATAGCTAGCTGTTGCATTATGGCAGCAATTCTTTGCTCTCGATCGGGCAGGCCAAACCGATTGAAAAGACTGCTGGCTTTGGGTTGCAATAAACCCAGTAGTTGCAGAGGAATACGAAGTACCCAGATCCAGCTCTGTTGTACTCCCCGACCCAATGCTCCCAATAGACCCCAGAACAAGACAATCGAAATCAACAGCAGGAATAGGCTCAGCCACAGGTTGGTCACAATCCAACCCAGTGGCCAATGACTTTGTAACCAGTTTCTAATGGACGAATCGATCGCTTCTTGCACAGACTTGGATAAATCCATGGTCACTGCTCCTTAAACATCAGATACCATCTGGTTTTCCTGGCGGAGATAGGCTTCGACGAAGTCATCTAAATCACCATTCATTACATCTTGTACCGCGCTAGTTTCCACGCTGGTGCGCAGATCTTTGACCATTTGGTAGGGCTGAAACACATAGTTGCGAATTTGGGTGCCCCAGGCTGCTTCTACGATATCACCGCGAATTTCGGCGATTTCTTGGGCTTTTTGCTCTTGGGCAATAATCAAGAGCTTGGCTTTGAGAATTACCAGGGCTTTTTCTTTGTTCTGTAACTGGCTGCGCTCTTGGGTACAGCGCACTGCCACCCCGGTGGGTTTATGGACAATGCGCACCGCTGTTTCAACTTTGTTGACGTTTTGGCCGCCTTTGCCCCCAGCGCGGGTGGTGGTAATTTCTAGATCGGTATCAGGAATATCTAGATGCACCGACTGGTCAATGAGGGGCATGACTTCCACCCCGGCAAAACTAGTCTGGCGTTTGTCGTTGGCGTTGAACGGTGAGATGCGGACCAAGCGATGGGTACCTTTTTCGCCTTTAAGATAACCGTAGGCATAGCGACCAATCACTTCGATCGTCACCGATTTTAAGCCCGCTTCTTCTCCTTCAGAGATTTCATCGATCTGCACCTGATATTTGTGCTTCTCTGCCCAGCGAGTATACATGCGTAGTAACATCTCTGCCCAATCTTGAGCATCGGTGCCACCGGCTCCAGCGTTGATGGTGAGCACAGCACCTTTAGTATCATAAATGCCTGAGAGCAGCCGTTCTAGTTCCCAGCGATCGAGTTCTTCAGCGAGCTGCCGCAGGTTTTGGTCGGCTTCGGTTAACAGGAGGTCGTCGTTTTCGATCGACAGAATTTCTAAGGCTGCCCCGGCATCAGCTAGGTCAGATTTCCAGCGATCAAACTGTTCTAGGCTAGATTTGAGGTCGTCCAAGTTTTGCAGGGTGGCTTGGGCGGTGTTGCGATCGTCCCAAAAGTCGGGTTGGGCAGCGACTTGCTCTAGGTCGGCAATGCGGGCTTTGAGGGTGGGTAAGTCAAAGATAGTCTTGGGTTTTACCCAAGCGATCGCCCAATGTGTCAATGTCTCGTTTAATATCTACTAGATCGATCATAGGTTTAATGACTGGTTTGCGTCTTTCATCAAATTATACCTCTCAACGTATTTTTTCCTCTCAAGTAAATGTAGTGTGTAATTTTTGTAGTAATATTTGTTACGTGCTTGTATTTCGATTTTGCTAATAACAAAGTTATATTTTAGATCGATAAAGCTCATAGCGTTGATGAATTACCACAGGAGCAACCGATGGAATTAATTCAAAAGATATCGCGACTACCACAGTTTCTGAATAATCTAAAGTGGCAATCATTGACAGCTTTAAAGTTAAATAACTTAAAAATCAACAAGCTTCTACGAGCTGTAAATGATGCAGAATTCAAGCAAATACCAACCACCTTATCTAAATTGAAGTTGTCATCGGCTGAATATAACCGTCTGTTGCAATGTCCGATGCTCCAGTCATACGAAAAACTACCCTATGCTCACACGAAACCATTAGAATATCTGACTACAATTAAGCTATTAGATTTCCAAGATGGCGATCAAATTCTGGATGCTGCTGGTGGCGAAAAGGCTGAATATATTGAGGTCTTGAACGCATTTACCAACTGTGAAACAATAACCTACTGCCAGGACAGCTTGTTAGAAGGTCAAAAATCAGGTGCAGTTTCTTATATTGGTGGATCGATCGATTCAGTGCCACTTCCTGATGGATCTCTAAACAAAATTAGCTGTCATCATTCTTTTGAGCATTTTCGAGATAATTTAGATATCGACTTTATTAAAGAGGCAATGCGGCTACTACGAGTGGGCGGAAAGCTGGCAATTACGCCGCTATTTCTGACCAATAAATATGCAGAAATTTGGAATGTTTCTCCTGAAACAAATCATCCAGGCATTACCATTGTCGATAAGACGGCTTCGTTCCCAGGTTGGGGAGCTTTTGAGGGCTTTGCCCGCACATATAGCCCTTTGGCGTTCGAGGCAAGGATTTTGAACCATTTGCCGATCAATTGTAACGTTCAAGTGTTTGAAGTTGCACTAGATGGAGAAATTGCTCCAGATATCGTTCAGAATCATCATCAACCGCTACTCAATGCGCGAATGAAGGCTCTGCTCATTGAAAAAACTTAAGTTCGATCAGAAACAGATTTGGATTCGTTTCTCTAACTTTTCCAGATTTGAAACTGACTATTGAACAGTTTTTGGGAGCGGGTGAGTAATTACTTGAGCTATTTCGGTAATATTTCCTAACTCAACGAAGGCAGAATCTGATTTAAGATTTCCTCATTGATCGGCTCAGTCAAAAAAGCCGTCAGCTTGCGGCTCACAGCCTGCCGTAGCATTAATGAAACATGCTCGATCGAACTCACTTCTGGATGCAGCGAAACCCGTTGCTCCGAAACACTAGTCGTCGCTGGTTCTCGCACAAAAATTCCTGCCGAGACAAAGCTAAACAACGAGAGCTTAACCACTTCAGTAGCCACCGCTCCATTTAAGCCGCGCACGATTTCTTCGTTAGCCGTAGAAAGCTTGACTTGCTGGAGCGGATTTTTGATGACCCAGTTGGCAATGATATACAGCTCATGAGGAGGTGGCAGTCGATAGATGGGGGAACCCACCGAAAGGATCGATTGATAGGTTTCGATCGAATGCGCTGTTCGCAAGCTCATATCTGGCAAAATTTCGGCATCTTTGGGCGCGGCTGCTCTTAGGCGTAGCACCACTTGAGAGGGCGGAATGCGGGCAATACAGAGTTCAGAATCTTTACAGGCATACTGCATATATTCTACAAACTTAGCAAAGCCAAAACGAATAGTTTGTAGTTCAGGAATTACCTGGCGTAGTGCTTGCTGAATCACCGAAAGATGAATGCCGCCGACTAATAGCTCCGATCGACAGGTGCGATCATTGGCATACCAATGCAATATTTCTTTGGTTTTAGCAGCAATTTCTTCTGGTGATTGAGATATGGGACGTTTAATTTGGGAGATCAAACGGGCGTTGCGAGGATCGATGCCATCTAATGCTCTGACTACCGTGCTGCCTAAGCGCTGTCGATCGTCTTCAGTGGGGTCGGTGATGCGCACAAAATGGTCGCAGACTGCTTGGAAGGTGCGATTAGCGGCATTGTCATAGGCGCAGCCAATTACTGTTTTGCCGTATTCGTGAAGCTTCTTGGCCAGGGCTGCGAAGCCGCCGTCACCAGAAACAATGATGTAGACTTCGATCGAAGGGCGAATGTGAGCGAGATCTATGGCATCGATCGAGAGTTGAATATCGGCAGCGTTCTTTTTTTGTTCGCGGGAGAAGCCAAAGACTTGAACGGGATCAATGCCTAATTCATTAATCTCGCCACGCATAATTCCCAGCCGGGGGTCACTCCAGTTGGCATAAGCTCGCTGTACCGCGATCTGACCGATTTTGTCGGTCTTGCGGATCCGCTGCAAAATTTCTTCTAAAGATAAATTGGAAATCAGATGACTAGAGAAGCTATAGCCTTTCAGCAAATTCTCGATATCATAAAAAATGGCCGTGTTGAAACTCACTACTTTGCTCTTGTTTGCTGTTGGGCTTGCTCTTTGGTCGTTATATTCTAGCTTAGCAGGACGACATTAGCTTGAATCAGTTTGACAAGGATGGTGTGTCAGAGTGAAGATAAGGGGGCGCATTTTGCAGGAGTTTTCAGGAGAAATGACCGTGAGCCAACAGTTTGACTATGATTTAGTAATTATCGG
>JANOXZ010000582.1:0-8925 GCA_031418695.1 Synechococcales cyanobacterium VAR_35_metabat_10 | reverse complement strand
GCGGTCTTTCTCTCCGATTACTTCACGGCAGAAACGAATATCGGTAGCTCCGGAGGCTTGCCGTTACGAGAACTGTTGGTCGTCGAGCCGCTCGGGACGACGCCGCGCACTCGCGGTACGCCACTGGCCTATCACACAGGCGGCGGACCGGCGACGCTCCGCGACGGGCGGGGAGCTCAGGTGCTGAGGTGGGCGCGGCGCTTGGAGACCGCGACCGTGGCGGAGCCCACCGCCACCGCGGCAGCGCCCAGAGCGACCAGACCGGCCACATCAGACCCGGTCACGGGGAGGCCCCCGCTGCCGGTCTCCAAGGAGATGGCCGCCGGGTCGCCCGGGTCTCCAGGGTCCGCTGCCGCGTGGTTGGGCGACGTGCCACCGGAGTGGAGGTCCCCGGCCGACGCCGGACCGGCCCCCAGGCCGACCATCAGTGCAGCCGAACAGGCCCCGGCGACCGCGAGCCGTCGCATCGTGCGGATTGAGAAGTCAACTGTGCCCACGAGCGCTCCCTTGGTTGTTCTGTGTCGACAGTATGGCCGATCATGGCGACCGCCGCCACTCCCTGAACCTCACTGAACACGCTTCGTGGCCAACGGGCCCAGGCCCCTCGACCCCCAGGATTCCTAGGCCTCCGAAACCGAGAGGGTAATGCCCTCCGAACTCGCATCGATCTCCACTGTTGCCCCTAATTTCTCAGCTAGCTGGACGATCGATTTACCTTCAGGGGTTTCATCAAATAAGCTGGCCATTAACGACATCTGAGCAACTTCTAGTTCGGAGTGACCATTCACCGGTAAAAACTGATCAGCCAAACGATTGCCTAGAGTAATTGTGCCAGTTTTGTCCAGCACCAGGGTATTCACGTCACCACAGGCTTCTACTGCTCTTCCGGAGGTAGCAATCACATTAAATCGCGCCACCCGATCCATCCCTGCTATACCGATCGCGCTTAATAAGCCGCCAATAGTGGTGGGAATTAGTGCTACTAGCAGAGATACCAGAATAGCGATCGTAATTGGTGTTTTTACATAGTTAGCCAAGGGCAACAAAGTAGCCACTACAATCAAAAACACCTGAGTTAACACTGCCAGTAATACCGTCAGAGCAATCTCATTAGGAGTCTTGGTGCGCTTGGCTCCTTCTACTAAGGCAATCATTCGATCGATAAACCCCTGTCCTGGATCAGCCGTAATCCGAATTATTAATTCATCCGAAACGACTCGGGTGCCGCCAGTTACCGAGCTAGCAATATCAGTTCCAGGCTGTTTGAGCACCGGGGCTGATTCCCCCGTAATCGCCGATTCATCTACTGAAGCCACGCCGATAACTACCTCTCCATCAGCAGGAATGGTTTCACCAATGATGACTTTAACTTGATCGCCCTTGCGTAAGGCTGTAGAGCTGACTTGTTGAATAGTCCCATCAGGTAAAACTTGATTAGCAATAGTATCCGATCGAGTCCCTTTCAAAGCCGCAGCCTGGGCTTTACCTCGTCCTTCAGCAACCGCCTCGGCAAAGTTAGCGAATAATACGGTAAAAAACAGAATAATCGTAATCGATCCATTTAGTAACCGCTGTTGACTACTATCAGCTTGGACTGTGCCAAATAGATTGGGGTCAATAGTAACTAGCAAAGTAATGATGGTGCTGATCCACACCATGAACATCACCGGGTTTTGGACTGCAATACGGGGATCAAGCTTGCTAAAAGCATTCCATACTGCCTGAGAATATAGCGGGGATTTCTGAGCGCCAGCCCGTCGAGAAGATTTATTAGTCAAAATTAAGCTCCACGCATTAGTTGAAAGGCTTCAGCGATCGGTCCTAAAGCTAGAATTGGAAAGAAAGTCAGAGCACCCATAATTAACAGCACCCCGGCAGTCACTCCGGTAAATAGCACGGTGTCAGTACGGAGTGTTCCAACAGTGGCGGGCACTGGTTGCTTGCGTGAGATGCCCTCGGCCAATAGCAACAAGGCAATGATTGGAATATAGCGGCCACCTAGCATACTTACTGAGGTACTCAGATTCCACCACAAAGCAGTGGGTGCAGGCTGGCTATCAGCTAAACCCTCAAAGCCAGATCCGTTGTTGGCAGCAGCAGAAGCGTATTCATACATCACCTGGGTCAATCCATGAAAACCCGGATTACTGATGCCTGCTAGTTGTTCTGGAAAAGCGAAAGCGATCGCGCCGGGCAGCAGGATAAAGATTGGGTGAATCAACAAAATCAAAAAGCTGGTCAACACCACCTCATTTTTTTCAATCTTGCGCCCCAAAAATTCCGGAGTTCGCCCCACCATCAAACCGGTCACAAACACCGCTAAAATTAGGTAGGCAAACAAATAGGCCGTGCCAGTGCCCTGTCCACCCCAAACAATTTGCAAGAACATATTAGCCAGCAATACAAATCCTCCCGCAGGCATAAAGGAGTCGTGCATAGCATTGACTGCGCCGCACATAGTACCAGTAGTAGTCACGGCATACAAAGCCGACTGTGCCCAACCAAATCGCACTTCCTTACCCTCTAAATTGGGCTGAATACTGCCCAACAAAGAGTTGACTAATGGATTGCCCTGATATTCACCGATCGCCGTCACACCGATAAACACCAAGTAAATAGCGAATACCATCCCAAACACCAGCCAAGCTTGCTTGCGGTTGTTGGCAATAACACCATAGGCATAAATTAGAGAAGAAGGAATAGCAATTATCCCTAGAATCTGGAGTAAATTGGTAAAGCCATTAGGATTCTCGAAAGGATGGGCAGAATTAATGGCAAAAAAGCCCCCACCGTTTTCTCCTAGCTCTTTCAGCATCTCGAAATGAGCCACCGGGCCAAGAGCGATCGCCTGACTCACTTGGGGATTTTCTAAGGTCGGCACCACTAAGGCTCCATTCAAGGTTTCTGGAGTCCCAGCGGCAACCAGCATCATTGAACCCACTATCCCGATCGGTAGCAAAATCCGAGTAATCGCCAAAGTCATATCTACATAAAAGTTTCCCAGTGATCGCCCAGTCAAACCTCGAATAAAAGCGATCGCCACCGCAATACCAGTCGCGGCTGAAGTGAAAAACATAAAGCCCAACCCCAGCATTTGAGCAAAGTAGCTATAGGTGGTTTCCCCAGAGTAGTGCTGCTGGTTGGTATTGGTCATAAAAGAAATAGTGGTATGCAGTGCTGTATCCCAAGTGGGCATCCCCAAACCAGTGGGATTTAAGGGCAGAATGCCCTGTAGCATGAGCATTGCAAACAAGCCGATCGCCATCATTAAGTTGCTAAACAATACAGCTCTAGCATATTGCCAACCTGTCATCTGAGATTTAGGCTGAATGCCACTTAGTCTAAAAATCAAACTCTCTACTGGAGATATCAAAGCATCCAGCACTGTTTTCTGACCTAGATAGACTCTAGCAATGTATCCTCCCAAGAGCGGAGCAATCACCACGATCATCACTAGAGTCAAGCCGATTTGTATCCATCCCTGTAGCATAGGTCAAGATTCCTTATTAACATTACAACTGTCGCAATTGAGAGAATCATGGCGCAGTTTTAGCTAGTTGCCAAGGTATAAATTATTGTTTAGTAATGTTTTCCATGATGCTGTCTGAGTTGTATTCATGGTTTCAATAAGCATGTTTAGTTAGCGTTTAGATGCTGTTTAGTCCAATCTATATCTAATTGATGACCAGAGCAGCAAGATTCTGGATACACTAACATCAATGCCACTTTAGTTGTGATGCTCATGACATCAGTAAACGAATCACCTCCGACGCAGTCCAGGCGATCGCTGCAAAAATCACGTTGGTATCACTTAACTATCAAATCCACATTATTTTGGGCTACTACTGGGTTATTTGGGCTAGTGTTCACGATCGAGATGCTCACCCCCCCAGACTATGTGATGGGGTATCTATACGTCAGCCCTATTTTGTTTGCCAAACCTCGCCTCAGCCGGATAACTACTTGGCAACTAACTACGCTTGCCATCTTTCTTACCCTATTAAATATCTGGGTTCCTGGCAACGAGCCAATTCAACCAGCGATGGTGGTGAATCGCCTCACAACCGTTGCAGCCTTGCTCGTCACCGGGATTTTGAGCAACCACAATCGTCAAATTCAGCAAACCCTGGCGCAGCAACAGGCCAAACTCCAAATGCAAGAAAAGCTAGCCAGCATTCGAGAAGACTTTGCTTCTACCCTGGCTCATGACCTCAAAACTCCTTTGCTGGGAGGTATCGAAACTCTTAAAGCATTTTATCAAGAGTGCTTTGGTGCAGTACAGCTCAAGCAAAAAAGTGTGTTAGAAACCTTGATTCGCAGTCAAAGAGCTAGTCTCCAACTCATCGAAACCCTGCTAGATATCTACCGTAATGATAGTGAGGGCTTACGACTACAATGTGTGCCGATCGATCTGGCTAACCTGGCAGAATTAACAACCGCTACTCTACTAGATCTAGCTGCTAGTCGCCGAGTGCATTTATCTTTAAACTACGGAGAATCTGAATTTCGCCAATTTTTGTGGGTCAATGGCGATGCCCTGCAACTCCAGCGGGTATTTAGCAATTTACTAACCAATGCCATTAATCACTCTCCTCGCGGTGCCAAGGTAGAGATGTTATTGGGCAGTCAAGCTGGTCAACAAGTGGTTAAGATCGTTGATAACGGCGCAGGCATTCAGCCCAATGAGATGCCCCATTTGTTTGAGCGTTTTTATCAAGGAGAGAGCGATCGACAGGCTAGTGGGTCAGGTCTGGGTCTATATCTAGCACGTCAAATTGTAGAAGCACATGCAGGCAGCATCTGGGCAGAAAATCGCTCGCCCCAAGGAGCAATTTTTGGCTTTCGCTTGCCTGCAATTATCCACACCCCGTAGGCTGATATGTCTCAAGATCATCTCAAAATTTTGTTAGTTGAAGACGATGAACTGTTTCGTTTGGGTTTGCAGGTGCGCCTCCAACAAGAATCTAGCATTGAGATTTTAATAGAAGCCCATGATGGAGAAACCGCGATCGACTTGGCCAAACAGCAGACTTTTGATTTGGTATTATTAGATGTTGGCCTACCGGGTTTGGGCGGCATTGAAACCTGTCGGCAGCTCAAGCAAAATCATCCAAACCTGCCGGTTTTAGTGCTCACTTCTCACCATGAGCGGGCTTTAATTACTCGGTTAGTAGCTGCAGGAGCACAAGGCTACTGTTTAAAAGGAGTCGCTGCCGCCAATCTGATTTTAGCCATGCGATCGGTCATTGCTGGTGCTTCTTGGTGGGATGCGAAAGCCACTGCTGAAATTCATACGCTGTTTCAAAATAACTCGGTAGATCAACAGTCTCCAACTAATGCCTTAACTCGGCGAGAGCAGGAAATTTTGGCGCTAATTGCTACCGACAAAACTAACCAAGAGATTGCTGAAATTCTTTACATCACGCAAGGTACAGTGCGTGTTCATGTTCATGCTATTTTGCACAAACTGGGGGTGGCCGATCGAAAGCAAGCAATCATTATAGCTACCCATCATAATCTTTTGGATATGTCAGTGACTGATTGATGAATTATTTCTCAAAGTAAAGCTGGGGCTATGCTTTTGCCCAGAATCCGCTGCCAGATTTGTTTCTTACTGCCCAAGTGCAGGCTTCGCTGTATTTTTGTGGAGACTGGTGTGGAGGAAATCGGGTGGAATCAGCTTTTCTGTCTGGCTCGGCTGTAGCTGAGAAAATTTTGGATATTTGATGGTCATGCTGTTTGGCAGGTAATGCGATTCCTTACGGGATAGCTCCGCTTCACACTTACTGCAAACTAGCCAAAAACTGCTCTGCTGTAGAGAGGTGCAGTGTTTTCTTTTTAGGAATCATTTTATCAAAAGTGCTGATCAGCATCCCCAAACGAGGATTGCTGAGAAAAAAATCTCGATGGACGTGCATAAAGCGCCAAAACAAGCCATCCCAGACAGGTTGCCAATCACCTTTTTTAAAATTACTCATTTTCATCAAGTAGTTACTTCCACTAATATATGGCTTGGTACACATCCCACCACCATCGGCAAACTGGCTTATAGCATATATATTAGGTACCATAACCCAGTCATAGGCATCAACAAACATCTCCATAAACCAGCGATATACCTCGTCTGGGTCGAACTCACAAAGCAACATAAAATTGCCAACCACCATTAAGCGCTCAATGTGGTGGCAATAGCCACTTTTAAGCGCTTTCTGAATTGTGTAATCTAAAGGTAATATTCCGGTATTTGCCGGTCCAAAAGCTCTCAGGAATTGGCCGGGTAAATCCCCAATAATTGCGACTACGTTGGCTTCGGCCTCGCCGCTCGTAGGTAATTCTGATGAACTCACGCCAGCCCATAATCTGACGCACAAAACCTTCCAGGCTATTTAATGGTACTTCGTCTACTAGATCTAAAGCCCGATCGATTATTTGTTGAGGTGAAAGCAAGCCAATATTCAACAGTGGCGACAAGACAGAATGATGCAAGATAGTTTCTTCAGCAACTATGGCATCTTCATAAGCCCCGAAATCAGTAAAGCGCACGGTCAAAAAATCGGTCAACCAGGCATCAGCCTCGGCATAAGTTTTAGGATAGAAACCCAGATCAAAAGGTTGTTCTACAGAACCATAGTTTTCAGGAAAGTTCTGCTGGATATAAATCTGGGCTTTTTTGACATATTCATTTAATCCAGGTAACTGGACAATCGGTGCAGCTCGGCCTTTAGGAAATTTCAGTCTGTTAGCTGCATCGTAAATCCATTGGCCACCCAGCGCTTTGCCAGCCTCATCCAACAAGATTTTATGATGTTTGCGTCGATCGATATAAAAATCAGTTTGTTTATAACTATTGCGGCGATCGAAAAAATCCGAGATAGCGGCGGGATCTTCCAGAAAATTAGGCGATCGATGTTCAACTAGGCGAATCTTTTGTTCAGCAGCACCCAATGTTAAGCGCTGGCGCAACCAATCATCCACCACATCCACAAAATATAGTTCTTGAACTCCGGCCTTGGCCATTGTTACTAATAGCTTTTTGATATCGCAATCATCATCAGTAGCTGGAATATAGCGTAGCTCATAGCCTTGGTCAGTTAGGTAGTCTGCATACATCTGCATTGTGGCACGATGCAGTAGCAATTTTTGTTTGTGGAAACGGTATTGATGAAAAAACAGCCACTCTTCCACTAAGTAGACAACCTGACCCTTAACCAGAGCCGGATGTTGCAGAAAAAGTTGATGAGGAAAAACAATAGTTGCCATGGACGAATCTATAGTTTTAAGCTTATTGAGTAAGCCGAGACACAATGAATAATTTAAAAGGCTAGTGTTGAGTCTGACACTTGAAACGACCAGCTACAAATTCGCGCTTTTGCAGATGCTTGGTGCCACGACCTGTGACACGCTTTCGCCACATCCTGAAGCTAGAAGCTTTCATTTCACGGCGCATGATGGCGATGACTTGTTTTTCGCTGAGACCAAATTGATGTTCGATCGCCTCGAAGGTAGTGCGGTCTTCCCAAGCCATTTCTAAGACTCGATCAATTACTGCGGATTCTAATTCTGGAATATGCATCGGAGAAATAATATCTAATGTTTCTATTCTGGCATAGCTTCTTAAATTAGTCAGGGGCAAACTGAGCTGCATCATAGATTTTTTCATTGGCTGCTGCCGATTTAAATAGATCGACGATCGGCTGCGGATAATCTACCCCAATTATGACCTCGAAGCGCTGCTGCTCCACAGGCAATAATTTACTCGGTTCATGCACCTTTGCTGCGGTTATCTCGGCCAGCTCTGGTAGCCATAGCTTCACATACTGTCCCTGGGGGTCATAGTCCCTAGCCTGCTTGTAGATATTAAAGAACCGAAAGCCTCGGGCATCATTACCCACACCGGCTGTGTAGTTCCAGTTACCCCAGTTACTGGCCACATCATAATCAATTAGTAAAGACTCAAACCACTCCGCACCCCAGCGCCAATTTATACCCAAATTTTTGGTCAAAAAGCTGGCAACATTCTGTCGCCCCCGATTAGACATAAACCCAGTGGCCGCCAACTCTCGCATATTGGCATCTACTAAAGGAAACCCCGTTTTGCCCTGACACCACAAGTCAAATCTTTGCTGGTCTTGCTTCCAAGGGATATCAAGTCCTCGCAATCCGGTAGCTCGAAAGATTTTGTTGCCGTGTTTGGCTGCAATAAAGGCAAAATAATCGCGCCAGAGCAGTTCAAAAATCAACCAATAGGTGGAATCATTTTGGACTCGCTGCTGCTCGTATTTTTGTACTTCGGCATAGATCGATCGAGGAGACAGACACCCCAAAGCCAACCAGGCTGAGAACTTGGAGGAATAATCAGCCCCCACCATGCCATTGCGGGTTTCTTTGTATGTCTTTAACAAATCTTGCTGCCAAAAATACTGCTGTAACCTAGCCATTCCAGCAGTTTCACCACCTTGGAATCGCAGAACAGATCGATTATCTACCGGCGGCAATATCAGACCAAAATCAGCAAGAACGGGGATATCACCAGGCTCTACCATCACCTTTGGTAAATGCTGGGGCACAGCTAATGGCGCACGGATCTTAGTTGGGATTTTGTTGGTACCGGCTTCTACTGTTTTACGGAACTTGGTAAACAGCTCTGGTAGTTCGCCAATTTTAAACGGCAAATCCTCTGGCGAATATAAGGTGTGACCCCACCAACTGCGATGGGGGATTTTGATCTGAGCGATGACGGCCTGTTCGATCGATAGCTCCTCACTAGTTGGGTAAGTATGAAAGTACAGCCGATCGATCTCCAACTCCTGAACCAACAAAGCAATGATTTCGTCTGGTCTTCCTCGTCGTATCAATAAGTCTGCACCCAAAGAGCGATAGCGCTGACGCAGATCGGCAATGCTCTCTATTAAAAACTGGGCGCGG
>JANOXZ010000581.1:0-5519 GCA_031418695.1 Synechococcales cyanobacterium VAR_35_metabat_10 | reverse complement strand
AAAAAATCTAAGCCTAGGTCGATAGAGAAATCGTCCATCACCCAACTTTTACCCTAGACCCTAGCAGTTAGAGCCTGAGTCCCCGGCTGATTATTAGAAGCCTAAGCATCTCGAAAACGATGATGCCGGAAGAAAAGTTGGCGATCGCCGTAGGCGGAAGCCACAAATTTGGACTTGGTAATTAAATGACCAATTACCTGGCGAGATTCGCTGACCATCACCGTAAAAAGTTTAGTCTCTGCTGGCAGTGACGTTAAATCTGACCGAAAATCATGGGGATTACTGGCAAACTGTAGCTCTGGCACCAAGGAAATCTGTTCTGGAGAATTGGGGCTATTGATGGTGTTACCAGATCGATCGAACATCCCAAAGTCTTGCAACGAAAGCTTGGTAGGGTAGCGAGTCACTCGCCGAAAGATACCGTTGATAAATTGTGGCCCAAATTCGTTCACTACCGGCACAATGTTAGAAAGAGGATGGGCAAAAAAGTTATGGTCTTGACCTTGGCCATTGAGGGTATAGAGAGCTGAAAAGTTGGCGCTATCTTGGCCAGCCACTAACATTTTGAGCGCCAAACCAGGGGCAAATCCCCGTTTAGCTGGGTCTCCGGTGACCGATAAGCGCACCAAACCTGTAGCTCCTTGCCAGAGTCCGGTGTAGGGATGATCGCCAATAGAGACATATTCCACTTGAGCCACAGTGCCGTGGGCATGAATAGCCTTGCGCCAGCCTGCGGGGGATTCATCTACTCGATCATCCATTTTTTTGCGCAAGGGAGTAAAGAGTAGACCTAAGACATCGATCGGCTGGAAAGGCGGTAAGTCTTCGTATTCCGAGGCAACAATGCGTGACCAGATAAAGTTTAATTTGCGCTTTACAGACCAAGTGCGATACTCCACTGGAGACGGCGTAAAGTCTTTGGCGATTAATTCGGCGGTGTTTACCATAGGGTGTCCTCATACAGGGCGATCGTTACTTCCGCTTGGCTTGGCACGCCCGTAATACAGGCGCGTACTGGCTGGTCGGCCATTTCTACTTCACAGGCAAAGCAAGAGCCAGAGAGGCAGCCGGTCGGAATCGAGACTCCAGCGCGCTTCGCCACGTTCAACAACGGCTCACCGGCTTCGGCATCGACCACAATATTGTCGGGCGAGAATTTGACTTTAACTAACATTGCTTTAAATGAACGTTTTTAGTGACCTTTGGGGTCGTTGGCTGGAAATATCCTAGACTGGAATACCCTCAGTTTAATATCGGTGACAGATAGTGGCCAACTCATTAGTTTTTTAGCGCTCAAAGCTTTACATTGCTTGACATAATCGACGCAAAAGTTATTAGTTTGCACTCTTCAGATTGGGTAGAATAAAGGTTCTACGGCAGTTCTAGTCATTCTTGGGAGTTAAAATATATGGCTTACGTACATGTAGCTAAAAACAATGGTCAAGCTTGGCTGACTGCGATCGCAGGAGTTTTGGGCTTTTGGTTGAGTGCGACGCTGCTGATTGACTTTACAATCATGCCCAGCATGTATTTCAGCGGCATGATGAATACTCCTAACTTTGGAGCAGTGGGCTATACGCTCTTTTCGATCTTCAATCGTATTGAGTTGCTATGTGGTGCGGTGGCTTTATCTGCTGGCCTATGGTTATGGCAATCTAATGTTTTAGACAGCAAACAAAAAATCGAAGTCGGCGTTTCCAGCGCTTTACTGCTGCTAATTGCTCTTTGCTACACTTTCATTCTGACTCCCCAAATGGGCGGCCTGAGCATTGACCTCAATATGATGGACAGTGCTAGCATTGTGAATGGTGGCTTAGAAAACCTGCAAATGCATAGCACTATAGTTACCGATGCACCTCCTGGAATGAACCAGATGCATGTGGTCTATTGGGTACTCGAAGCTTTGAAAATTACTTTGATGGCAACGGTATTGGGTACAACTTACCGCCGATTGGTATCAGCAAGTTAATTTAATGTTTTACCAAGAAAAGCCTTCTCATTGATCTGAGAGGGCTTTTTGCTATAATCGAAGCCATACTGCTTCTTTCATGAAAAGGTAGAGACTAGTGAGTATTTTAGCTACTTTGCAATCACCCCCCAAATCTAGTGGCTGGCGTAGTGCCACTTGGGATGAATATTTGCAGCGGGTGGAAAACCCAGAAAGCGAACAAGAGAGCGTTTTTTTTAATGTAGATACCATTTGGATTGATATGGGCAATGAAGGCATCAACCATTCTCGGTTTAACGAACTGTTTACCATGATGTTCGTTTTATGGTTCTCTCGCCAAACTGATGTGAAGTTTGATTTATTGGGCGGCTGTGTGCTAGAAAAGCCCAAGACCCAAGGAGCCGCCCCTGATAAGGTTTTATATATTGGTGGCGATTCGCCTCGCTGGCAAACAGGGGAGCCTCGACGGGTGAACCTAGATAAATGGCGGCTACCAGATTTAGTCGCTGAAATTTCGGATACTACTTTACCGATCGATCTAGATGAGAAAAAGCAGCTTTATTTGGCCTTAGGAATCCCAGAATATTGGGTGGTAGATGTTAAAGGTCGGCAGGTTTGGGCTTTTCGGTTAATAGATGGTAAGTATTATGAATGTGATGAGTCTCTAGCTTTAAAGGGACTCCCAATAGATCTTATCGAACAAACTCTGGCACAGATGGATGATGATAATGGTAACGTTGCTCTATGGTTTGCCGATCGAATTAAAAGCTTATAGTTACTATTGTTGCATTAAGACCAGAGTTTTGCCGTCAAAACCCTGGTCAGCGTATGAGATTTAGCTCAAAGCATAGCTGAAGCTGCTAGCAGCTAGTTGAGTGCTATCGGTATTGAGTACAGTGGCGATCGATAGACCAGCCGTATTACTCACCACAGCATTAACACCAGACTGGATAATAGACAACTGGCCAAAATTACTAATTCCCAGACCAGCAAGCTGAATATTATCACTGCCGATCGTGAAATCAGAAATAGTATTATTCAAACCAGTAAATGCACTGCCTGCCGCCGAAATAGAGAAAGTATCTTTACCTTCACCACCACTCAAATAATTATTACCCAAACCACCAAATAGCAAATCGTCACCTTCAGCCCCAAAGATAATATCATTACCATCGCCACCAATTAAGATGTCATTGCCAAAGCTAGCCGATATCATATTGTTACCATTGCCAACAATAATCAAATCATCCCCTAGGCCGCCCCAGATATAATTATCCCCATTGCCAGCAGTAATCACATCATTTCCTTCGCCGCCATCTAGTTGATTGTTGCCATCGCCACCCTGAACGGTGTCATTTCCTGAGCCACCCCATATCCGATCGGCATCTTTGCCCCCAATTAACAAATCATTGTCATCGCGGCCATCAATCTCGTTAATGCCGTCGCCGCCTTGAATGGTGTCGCTACCAGCGCCGCCCCAAATAAAATCGTTGCCGTTACCAGCCACGATCGAATCATTGCCATCCATGCCATCTAGAGAGTTGTTGCCCGCCCCAGCCAGAATGGTGTCATTACCAGTGCCACCCCAAATGGAATCATTACCACTACCAGCAGTAATCAAATCTTTGTCTGCACGGCCATCGATCGCATTATCACCATCACCAGCTTGAATGGAGTCATTACCAGCGCCACCCCAGATGGAATCATTGCCATTGCCAGCAGTGATCGAATCATCGCCATCTAACCCATCTAAGGAATTATTGCCTGCTTCACCATTGATGGTGTCGTTACCCAGGCCACCCCAGATATAATCATCACCATTGCCACCAAAAATCAGGTCATTACCATCGCCGCCATCTAAGCTATCGGCACCTTCACCACCAAACAATGTATCGTTGCCAGTACCGCCCCAAACTGAGTCATTGCCCAGTCCGCCGTCTACAGAATCATTGCCGTTGCCACCGTCCAGACCATCACCACCAGCTCCGCCAAAAATAACATCGTTGCCACCGTAGCCCCAAATTCGATCATCTTCTAAAGTTCCAACCAAATTGTCAACCAGCAATAAATCACCGTAAATATTTGCCATATAAAAAAGTTTCTAGGTATTCTGGAGATTGGGATTTTGGTAGCTCACTAGCCAAGACTGAACTTGCCAAGGAAGCACCCTTTGATTTTCTTCTGTATATTGAACTGATGTCTCTAATAGATCAATTGATCGATCTACTGAAATTTGTAGCTCGCCAGCCAGTTTAGTATCAGCCATTCTGCCGGAAGATTCATAACAGCGCAGCACTAATCGTTTGGTAGTCTCGGCTGGATATAGCGCCATTAATACTAAACTATTGCTGCCCAAGTCTATAAAGCTGAGGCTGCTAGATAAAGTACCTGGCACCGATCGATCTACTTCCACACTTTGCACCGGTGAATTTAACTCGCAGCCCTGATGGACGGTCTGAGCCGTTTGCCAGTTACCTTGATGGGGATAAAGAGAATAAGTAAATTTATGAATTTGTCGATCAGCAACTGGGTCTGGCCAGGTACTAGCTCTTAAGAGAGACAAGCTGAGGGAATTTGCAGTATAACTATAGCCATGCTTACAGTCGTTTAATAAACTCACTCCATAATTTAAATCTGTATCAGTTAAATCTACCCACCGATAGGCCGGAATTTCCCACTTGGCTTTTTCTGCGGGAGTGATGGGGACTGTTGGCCGATCGATCACCCCGCAAGGCACTTCGCAAGTCACGGTTTCAGCGCTACAAACCAACGGAAAATAGGCTTTCACTAATACATGTTCTTCTTGCCAATCCACTGTAGTTTCGATGTCTAAACGGCGAGACTGGGCACCTAACAGATAAACCTGAGTGAAAATCGATTTCCCAATACGGCGCTTGACCTGCAAGCGCTGTTCTACCAAACCGTCATGTAGCCAGTTGATCGACAATAATTCTGTCGGGGGCAGAGGATGCTGAGCATAGTTAGGATCGATATTCCAAGCATCCCAATATTGACCAGCATCGGTATAAGCTAGTAATTGATTGCCGGGATTAGAAAGAATTTCTAGCTGTTGTTGTTGATCAAATAAACTTTGAATATCACCAGTTTGGGGATTGATCACAACTTTGAGATAAGGGTTTTCTAGACACCAATGATTGGGCAAAACTGGCTCGGGTAAAGTGGCAACTGGGATCAACCAGAATAACCGATAGCCCACACCAGGAATATTAGTGGCAAGACCGATCGAGCTACCAACTAAGTCATCGGTAGGCAACACATTCCCTTCACAATCCCAGAGTTGATAGAACTCTTTAGAAGAATGAATCGGCCACTCTACTACGCTCGATCGAGTCCAATTTAAACTATTAAACACAATCAGGGGCAGAGCTTCAGGATGCGGCGGAGCCGAGGTATCTACATGACAGGCAATTTCCATAGTGGCCAAACTAATTAAATAGTCGGTAATATTGGCCGCCTCTTGCCATTCTTGATTTGCTGTCACATAAACGGGTTGAATAGCGCTGCCCGGAAGAATGTCGTGGAACTGATTAAATAGTGCCAATTTCCAAGC
>JANOXZ010000580.1:0-5381 GCA_031418695.1 Synechococcales cyanobacterium VAR_35_metabat_10 | reverse complement strand
AGAGCTGGTTGAGATTGTTGTGCCCGAACGATTTCGGTGCTTTCTTTGATTACCCGATCGTGTTGGCGATATTGAATTTTGTTAGATTTTCGTTTGTTCTTTTTGGCTGTTTTGTGGATCTTGGTGACCAGGGATTTGAATCGATCACCTCCGGTGCAACCTGCGAAGCTATCGGCAGAGGTTGCAGTATTATCTAAGACAGCCGCAAAACTATCGTGATGATCAATAATTTCAGGATCATCTGCTACCTGTTGCAATACTTTTAGACATATTTCTAGTTCTGAGGGCGAAATTTCAGAAGGCATGGATACCGGGAGAAATATTGTGGTGGTTGGGGATCGAAAGGATTTGAACCTTTACCTTTCGATTACGAGTCGAATGCTCTTCCGTTGAACCACGATCCCTATTGTAGAGTACCGAGTAATTTTGCTGTTGTCTATGAGAATCGAAAGGATTTGAACCTTTACTTGCCGATCCGGGGTCGGCTGTTCTTCCATTGAACTACGATTCTCTCGGCTATTTTATGGGGTTTTGGAATCATTTTGATTTCTTTGTCGGATTTTGGGCTGATGTTGACTGGTGGGGTGGGTGGGTTTTTACTTTTTGATTTTGTACTGCGTTCAAAATTTTGGATGAACCCGCCCCTACTGGGGGATGGATTTTTCGATGATGTCGGCGGCTTGTTTTACTCCGCCAGAATTTTTGATGGCTACTTGCATCTTTTGGGCATTTTCTCGATAAGATTTATCGGTTAAAACTTTTTCGATCGCTGCTCGCAGTTTGACTACTGTGGCTTTTTTTACTGGTACGACTAATCCGGCTCCAACTCTAGTCATGCGTGAGGCAATGCCCGGTTGCTCATTGGTAATTGGGATGGCGACGATCGGTACCCCTGCACTCAAAGCTCCAATAGTGGTATTAAGTCCGGCATGGGTAATTACTAAAGCTGATCGATTGATCAACGCTTGATGAGGTGCATAAGCTACCAAAATTGGCTTCCCAGCCAGTTTTACCGCACCGAGGTCTTGGTTAGGATTACCCAAAGAGATCACTAATTGAGCAGGGAAAATCAAAGGCTGCTGGGATCTGGCAAATTTGAGCCAACTGTGAACCAGCCATTTCTCGGCCATTATGAGCTGGTAATTGCCACTGTTGTCGTTGTTTTACCACAATCTGCCACAGAGATTCAGTAAGATAATCGGCCAAAACATTACCCAATCGATTCCGCAGTTTGGCGACAAAATTATCTTGATATTCCCAGTTGGTGAAGTATGGTGGTACTCCTGGCTCGCGATTGATCAGTAAAGCGTTGCAAACACTCACAAATGGGATTTTTAACCGATCAGCTACGGTGCCCACTGCCAAACTAATTTGATCAACTATTAGAACCTCCACTTTGCTGGCTTGGATAGCGATCGGGGCTTCTTGAAGCAACATGATGGTTTCGGACTGAAAGAAAGCCACCGAAAATTTCAATCCGGGTAGACCATCCAACTCTCCTAGTTGTTGCATAATGGCATCCACTGTGCCAAGAGGAAAATCTGCTGCCCCTACTTCATAAAAATTCACCCCAGACTGAGCAACCTTTTCTTTTACATCTGGCACACCAAACAGAGTAACCTGATGGCCACGGCAGATCAGTTCGCGACCAATATTACACATCGGGTTCAGGTGGCCGATCGTCCCGGGGCAAAAGATACCAAAACGAGTCATGGTGTTGCACCAAGTTAATGAGAAGTATATGATTTTACCTGTTTCTGCTCACAGAGAACAGAGGATGCTATTCCGCTATTTATCTGGGAGCAGGCCAGCAAAACCCATTACTTTCGTCTAAAAAGCTGTATTTGGTAGATTACTGAACCAAATTAGCAATCCCAAGGTAATCTATATATCTTGGCGCAATCGCGTCGATCGAACACAGCTATTTTCGTGGTGATTTTTGATGAGCAGAGTAGGGATTGGCATTCGCACCGCCAGCGCCAAACAAGAGCGCGCTGCTGGACAGATCCATGTATATGATGGCGCAGGTAAAGGCAAGTCTCAAGCTGCCTTGGGCGTAGTTTTAAGGTCGATCGGGCTAGGTATCGAGAGCAAGACCGACCATCGAGTTCTCCTCTTGCAATTCCTCAAAGGAGCAGAGCGCGAATATGACGAAGATGCGGCGATCGCTGCTTTGCGGCAGGCATTTCCTCATTTGATTGACCAAGTACGCAGTGGCCGCGCCGAGTTTTTCGATCGCGATGGCATCACCGAGTTCGATCAGGCAGAAGCCCAGCGGGGTTGGGATGTAGCCAAGGGTGCGATCGCCTCGGATTTATATACCGTCATTGTTTTAGATGAGCTGAGTCCGGTAATAGACTTAGGGCTACTCGATGTCGCCGATGTTGTTACAACCATTGGTCGCAAAGCTCATCACCTAGAAATCATTATTACTGGCCGTGATGCTCCCGCTGAGTTGGTGGCTGTGGCTGATCTGCATTCCGAAATGAAGCCACATCTACACCCCGAAGCCAAGGCACAGGGCATCGAAGGAATTGAAATTTACACCGGTGATGGTAAGGGTAAATCCACCAGTGCTTTGGGCAAAGCGTTGCAGGCGATCGGGCGGGGAATCAGCCAAGATCGAACCCATCGGGTGCTAATTATGCAGTGGCTTAAGGGTGGCGATGGCTATACCGAAGATGCGGCGATCGCAGCGCTGAAGAAAAGTTATCCGCAATTGGTAGATCATCAACGCTGTGGTGGTGACTCGATCGTCTGGCGCGGTAAGCAGCAAGAAATTGATTTTATTGAGGCCGAGCGGGGCTGGGAAATTGCTAGTAGCGCTTTGGCTTCCGGGCTATATAAGACCATTATTATGGATGAGTTAAATCCGACGGTAGATCTAGATCTGCTACCGGTGGATATTATTGTGGAAGCCTTGTTAGATAAGCCATCCGGAACTCAGGTAATTATTACTGGTCGCTGTTTTAATACTCCTAAATATTTTGATCTGGCCAGCATCCATTCCGAGATGGTTTGCCATAAGCACTATGCTAACAGCGGAGTTAATCTCCGCCGGGGTGTAGATTTCTAATTTTTGCGATCAAAAAATAACCGCAACAACAATATTGGTTTTCGGGTAGTTTGTGAGAGCTAAAAAGCGGCCAATCGATGCTGGCCGCTGTTGACATCTAATTACTATTTGCCGAAGCCTGGAATCAGACCACTAGTCATCTTCTTAATCGCCTTCCCAGCCACATCCGAATAACGAAGCTCTCCAGCCAAAATTTTTGCCATAATCACCGTCGCGGCAGGGCGCTTTACACCTACCTTGTAGCCCACTTTAGGGAATTGATAGAAGGCCGCAGCCATCCGCTGTGACCACTTCATATCCGATCCCCATTCATCTGCCATTACTTCCGAATATTTGGCGATCGCCCCGCTATCTCCACTTAAAGCCCCATGAATTGCCTCATAAGCCTTAATCCCCGAAAAAATCGAAGGTCTAATGCCCTCCGCAGTCATCGGGTCTACCACACAGGCTGCTTCGCCCGCTAGTAAAGCTCGATCGGTATGCAGCTTCTGATCGCCATCCCACAGACAAATTGGATGACCAAACTGCTTAACGCTGTTGATATCAATTTTAAATAGTCCTTGAGCATACTCATCCAAAATCTTCTTAAAATCCTGGCCTTCACCCCCCCGAAAAGTACCAATGCCGATCGAATACCCATCAGCTTTAGGGAAGTTCCAAATATAGCCATTCTTGACCATCCCAAACTCAAAGCTGACCACTTCAGGCACATTAGTTGCGGCAGTTTCTACTTCTAAAGCTCCAGCTAAGCGCCGCTTCCGATCTTTAAAACCCAGCATTTTTGCCATTGGCCCTTTGGCTCCATCAGCAGCAATCAAGTACTTGCCAGCCACTGTGCCATTGCTAGTAGTGACCTGCCAGGTATCGCCCACCAACTCAATTCCTTTTACCTCAGTGCCATCGCGCAGTTCAGCGCCTTTACTCTGAGCTTGTTTTATCAAAAAATGATCGAAAACATCCCGGCGCACCATCCAAATTGGCTCAATGCCTTCTACCTTGGCTTCTACTTCGTCACCCATTTCCCAGGTATAGCGCAGAGTATCAACTTTCATCGAGATTGCTGGACTAAAATCAAAGTCAAACCACTTGCCCACGATCGGCGATACGCCACCACCACAAGGCTTATAGCGCGGCAATGTTTCTTTTTCTAGAATCACCACGCTGTGACCCTGTTTGGCCAAATGATAAGCGGCTGCGCCGCCAGCGGGGCCAGCGCCCACGATGATGCAATCAAACATTTAGCTATCTCCAGCTTCCGAAGTTTGCCCTATTTTACAGCTTGGCGGCAACTGCTTTGGTATTTGGAATAGCTTATTTTGCAACAGATTTGAGATAAATAGCCAGATCAAAACGGTTTGCTTGGTCACTAACCGCATTACTCACTAACCCGATCGAGTTAATCGCCTGCAAAATTGTCTGGGTGTCTTCTGGAAATTTTTGCAGGGGCAAGTTACCGCTGGCAGCCATTTTATTCACATCCACATACACCTGAGCATCGATTGGCGAAATCCCGCCAGATATTACCTGCCGAAAAGCTGCGTGATTTTCTAAAGACTTTTCTGGGTTGGGCAAAAACTGCTCAGCGATCGGTACTCCCAAAGTCAAAAATGCCACCTGATTCGGCAGCCAGCCATGAGTAGCCTGAGTACCACCCAGAGCAGCAGACCAACGAACTATAGATAAATCCTTCAGATTGGTCTTGTCTACTTTGAACTTATAGCGATCGACCATGGTTTTATCCAAAATACCCATAGTTTGATCAGTAGCCGCTGGATCGGTCGATCGAGAGAGCAGCAACACAGCGCCACCCACCGATCCGCTTTCGATCTGCGTTTGTGCTGCCGGAGTTTGAGGCACGATCGCCACCGCAAACTCGCCGCTGCCCCAAGATAAAATATTGGTGTTCAAATCTAATCCAGTAAAAGACTTCAGGTTATCTTGTAACGCCTGGGGCTGGATCGGAGCCGCTGGATTATTGGCTGCCAAGGGTAAATATTCTGCCCACAGTTTGCCTAAACTACTACCAGATAGCAGCAACATCGTGCTAGCCGGTACTTGGGCGGCAAATCCGGGGCTGTGTTTGCTGGGGAATAATTTTTTATTACTCCACACTACTCCTTTGGCTGCTAACACCTGATCTTTGGTGAAGATATTCATTAACATGGCTTGAGAGGTCAGCTTAGCAGTGCTTTTGCTGCCCATCGCCTGAGGTAAATTGACGTAAATCTGGGCAATCGAGTCACCACCGGCAATAGTCTTATTCATCTGGGCATAGGCCGGTGCAGTAGCCAAGTTTTGACCTTTT
>JANOXZ010000579.1:0-3086 GCA_031418695.1 Synechococcales cyanobacterium VAR_35_metabat_10 | reverse complement strand
GTCAGCGATCGGGAATACCTATTAGATATCGGTTTTCGTTGTGCCGATGGTCGTTGGTTGGTATTAGCGCGCTCGGCTGAAATTCGCATTCCACCCGTATATCCTTCGGATTGGGTCGAAGATCATTTCGTCACCATTGATTGGAAAGAAGAGCTGGTTGGTAAGACTTTTGCTAACTTGATTCCTCCTAGCAAGAAGCCTGCTGGTGCTGCTGGTACAACAGCTACTTTCGATGCTGCTGGCAACCCCATTTACGAACAAATCTTCGGTTTGGCAGAATCGGTGGAAGCAATGCGCATTGCTGGTTCGCTGTATGGTTCCATGCAACAGTCTCCCGAAGAATCTCTCAGCTCATTTGTGTTCCCATCTGGTATTGGAGCTTGGGCATTGCCTACTGCTTCTGGTGTCAATATGTCTGGTGTGGGCATGTCGGGTATCGGCATCGAGCAACATCAACCTCGCCAGTTCTGGTTAGTGGCTGATGCTGAGTTGATTGTCTATGGTGCCACTGAGCCTGATGCTGCTGTATTTATCGGCAACAGACAAATTCAGTTGAATCCTGATGGTACTTTCCGTTTCCATATGTCCTTCCAAGATGGTCTAATCGACTATCCGATCGTGGCAGTGGCTAAAGACGGTGAGCAACAGCGATCGGTTCACATGAAGTTTGAACGGGAGACTCCTTCCCGAAATACTAATACTAAGGAAGAAGCTCTCCAAGAGTGGTTCGCTTAGATTTCTAAATTCTGGCAAGCAGGTTAATACCCAAGTATTAGCCTGCTTTTTGTATAGTTAGTAACTATTGACTAGTGATGATACGATCGATCCAGGTTGAATCACAGATCGAGCAACATCATGGAAAAACCCCGTCGTCGCAAAAAACAGCTTCCTCCATTTTTTGATCATCTGGATAACCCTGAACTCCACCATTTTCCCCGAGGGGAAGAAGTGGATGGCACACCACCGCCGCCGCATTTGGCTCTCTTCGATCGGGGTGTGTTAAAAGTCTGTGGCACTATTGGCAGTCGGGTATATGCCGCCGATTTTCAGGCTTTGCTCAGTGCCTATCCTCAAGTTCTTAAGCGCATCCAGGCTTTTAAAACTCAAAAGCAAGCAAACACCGTCTGCACTTTTCCGGTGGTCGATGCTGATTCTGGTCAAAAGTATCCCGCTGTATTCGTCAAAAAAGATGATGCGATCGTGACCTGCTATCCCGATGCCACTCCCACCGATCCATATTGCTAAGAGGCTGGGCGAACCGATCGGTTCTCTGGTTCAACATTAGTGAATTGTGCCAAGGGCGATTAGCTGCAATTGTTGCTCTGCAAAAATTTGAGAAAGTTGGGAACAATTTACAGAGAATTTAGATCACATGGTTTGCGTAATAGCCAACACAGAGGTTGAATCTATGGAATCAACCCAATTTCAATCCTTTGGAGAATTCCATGAAACGTCATTACCACAACAATTACGATCAAATTATTGAATATGTTGCCGTTGGTGTTTTTGGTGTTATTTTGGCTGCTCACAGTTTGGCTAGACCATCTACATCTTCGACAAATCCTCTGCTTAATGCTGTGCCAGTAGAACAGTCTCACCTCACCACCAATAACAATACCGTTCCCAATTTTGCTTTGTTAAAGTAATTAGAATTCCTATTATCGTTGTCTTTTGCCATACAACTTCCGAATTCGCTTCACCTGAGCCAAAAAATCGCTACCTTTAGCCGGATTCACCATCGCCACATAGTTAGCAAAACCTTCGATCGACATTAATACATCATCGCCTTTACCCCACTGTTTTCCAGCCAAGCCATCTTTCTCGATTTGATACAAAGTGGCACGAAATTTTTGGAGTGTAGCCCGATCGACATTCAGCTTCTCATTGACCACTACACCGGTAACTTCCTGTTGCTGAGAAGCTCGTAACACCCTTGTTTTATCGGGGTGAACCGTCAAACCTTCATGGGCAACGATCGAACCCACTCCCTGTAAAATATTGCCAATATCGCGCAGTTTCTCAGCATTAGCAGTAGAAAATGTCAGGTCATCAGCGTAGCGCGTATAAATAAATCCACGACTCTGTGCCAAGCCCTGCAAACGTCGATCGAGTCGCCGACAGAGCAAATTAGTAAGGGCAGGACTGCTGGGAGCGCCTTGGGGTAAACGTCTTTCGGTCTGAGAAATATAGTAATTTCGACCATCCATTTCTATTTGGGTTGCATCTGGTTCGGTGCAAATCAACCCTAAAATTGTCGCTACAGCTTCCGAATAACCTAAAGAGCAAAAAACTCCCTTGACTCGTCGGTAGGAAATAGAAGGAAAGAAGTTCTCTAAATCTAAATTAATAACTACTAATGCGCCCACATGAGGTTGGGCATTGGTGACAATCGATCGACCGCGCCGAAACCCGTGGGCACTGGGATGCAAAACAATGCACTCCAAAATATTATCCAAAATCCACTGCTGAGCTTGTTTTAAGCGAGGTAATGGAGCCGAAATTGCCCGCACACCGCCAGTCTTTTTGGGAATCTGGAAGCGCACGTAGTGAGAAACAGTCGATACTCGCCGGGAGAAGGCCAAGAATCTCAATTGACTGAGGGTAATCCCCATGGCGTTAGCGATATCAGCCCCGTCATTTAAGATTGGTAATCGATCGGCTTGTAGTCTTTCTAGATTAGATTCAGTAAAATTGAGCCCTTGAGAAACCTCAGCACCCAAGTAAGAAATGGTGTGACTTTGTTTTTCGGCCCAAGCAGCAGCGCGTTCTTGTCGCTCTGTTTCTCGCCTTTCCTTAGTTTCTTGTTGTTTCTTTTTGGATTCAGCCATCCGTTGCTGAAGAGCTTCTTTCTTCAATGCCGCTTCATCATTAAGACGACGATTTTCTGACCTTAAAGTATCTAGCTCTCGTTGAATTTCGCCTCGGCGACGAATTTCGTCGGCTGGATCGTTGGGTAGCCCTTGGTTGTTAGCCCAGAAACCCAAGCGAATCATCTCTTCTAAGATGTATTCACCTTTAGAGCTTTCGCGGATGCGATCGTAGATCTCCTGACGAGTCCGAGGTTGTTCGGTCATAGGGAAAAAACT
>JANOXZ010000578.1:0-2307 GCA_031418695.1 Synechococcales cyanobacterium VAR_35_metabat_10 | reverse complement strand
AGGGGAAGTCTATTCTGTTAGTAGCTCCCACTTTTTTTGGTTATGAGTCTGCGATAAAAGACAAATTAATTGAATTAGGTGCTGATGTTACTTATATTGACGATAGACCAAGTAACAGTTTTTTTGTTAAAGGGGTAATTCGAGTCTATCGGAAGCTACTCGATCGTACAATCTTAAAGTACTATGCAGACGTTGCTAGCAATATTGCCGACCGAGAATTTGATATAGTCTTTTTTCTCAATCCTGAAGCAATGCCAGTTTCCTTTGTACAGATGTGCAGAAAACGTTGGAAGAATGCTTTTTTTGTTATGTATATGTGGGACTCTATTAAAAACAAAAAAAACACTTTAGAGTACAGACTGTATTGCGATTACCTCTGGTAGGCTCCACCAACGAGTTTTTACTTTTGATAAAAATGATGCAAAGTTGCACGACTTTAATTTTAAGCCATTATTCTATCTAGATGCTTATTCACCGATTCGGCAAGAGTCATCTCCGATTATCTACGATCTCTGCTTTATGGGGACAGTTCATTCAGATCGATACTCCGTCATCAAAGAAGTCAAAGATTGGTGTGATGACAATGGTTTACGATGCTATTTCTATCTGTATATGCACAGGAAGACTTTTTACTATATCAATAAATTGATTGGAAAAACTGGTAATCCACCTTTTAAAGAGGTTTCATTTAAAAAACTTAGTGCTACTGAAATTATCAATATTGTTAAATCTTCTCAAGCTATTCTAGATATCGAACATGTTAATCAGACAGGATTAACGATGCGTACTCTGGAAACAATTGGAGCTGGTAAAAAACTAATCACTACCAATCCTGATGTTAAAGCGTATGATTTTTATGATGAAAGACGAGTGATGGTGATCGATCGTTGCAAGCCTGGCAAGGATTTGAGCTTGAATTTCTTTTCAGAAGATGACAATAAAATACCAGAATCAACAGTAGATAACTATTCAATCGGTGCTTGGTTGAAAAATATACTGGACGGTGAAAGTCAGATTTCTGACAATGCTAGCACAGACAGAAAGTCAGTACATGTTGAATAGCATAATTTGACGGCACAAGCAGTCTAGCCTAATTATGGTGCCGACTGGATGGGGAGGGTTGCGATATTGATGATGGATCGGCTAATCGATACAGTTGCAGGTGAATCTATATGGAATGATATAGTTTGCAGGAATGTTGGAGCTAATCAATTTAGATTGAACCATAAGATTGAGTAAAAAGTATAAAGTTTATGGCACTTCGTGGGATGCTCTGGTTTGGACTTGGGTAAATTTGAGGATTTAATGAGTTACAATCGGATAGAAGGCGGTGCCATGAGGACCGACATAAATGAATGCCTATAAAGTCGATGAGATTCGGCAAAGCCGACGTTACACGAACGTAACGGAGAGTGGTTTGTCCATATTAGATGGATTACCATTACCTGTTGGTTCGTCTGTGGAAGTAATTATTTTAGATAATGGAAAGCTCGACTTGTCACGGGTGGCGAATATTTCATCTAGCGAGACTTCACAGCCAGACTATTTAGTCGGTGTTTCTTCACTAATGACTGAATGGGAGTCAGCAGCGGATGAGTCAGCGTACCAAGATTTATAACCGCTTTGATGTGGTAGTTGTGCCATTTCCATTCACGGATAGTAATATTACAAAGCGCAGACCTGCACTAGTTATTTCACAAGCAAGTGTATTTAATGCGCCAATGGCAATGAGTGTGATGGCGATGATTACAACTGCGACTTACAAATCTTGGGCGGAGTGTTTCAAATCTTGCATCTGCGGGGCTAAACAATCTGTCAATTGTTCGGATGAAGTTATTCACATTGGACAATGCGCTAATTGTGAGACAGATTGGTCATTTGGCGCAGGTGGATGAAGATGAAGTGTTGAAATCAATTGGCAAGTTAGTTGGGTTGGGCACATTTTTGTAGTCTTACATAATTGAGTCTTTAAAATCTGGTCGATCGTCAGAGTGGAGGCGATGTATTTGATGCTTGGAGCAGGAGCAGTCGGATAATTATGCGATAGCGAAGCGCTGCCTTGAGCAGGTCGCGACGGGGGAGAGTTGTAAGTGTGGCTTTGTTTATTGAGATTGCATTTGAGTTGGTGGGGTTGGATTGGCGGGAGTATGTGGAGATCGATCGGGGTTATGTAGACCGACGAATCTGGTGGTGAGTCCGGGTAATCCTGCTAAGGCGATTCTCGTACCGTAAGCGCAAAGCGCAGGCGTTGCCAACGCGAAGCGTCTCGTTCCGAGAAGAGGCTATTGCTAGGGCAAACGCTCCGCT
>JANOXZ010000577.1:0-8878 GCA_031418695.1 Synechococcales cyanobacterium VAR_35_metabat_10 | reverse complement strand
TGATCAATTGCATGGGCTTTCTTCTGGTTTTGCTATCTGCTCAGAATAGGTAAGTGTCCCGCTTTAAGTTGCTACCCCTGCGATCGAACCAAATGTTGGTATGTTTCCACTTAAACCAGTGACATTCACAACCAAGTCATTACTAGTAAATCCACTCATCCCATCATCAATTATGAGTTAAGTGCCAGCAATGCCAGCACCAGTAGATACTACTATCGTCGCACCACCGTTAACCAATGATTGATTACCGCTAATGGCACCATCAGCATCAACGTAAACTGCCTGAGCTAGAGCTGAAAGGGTGGTAGCGGTTGCATTATCATTTGCACGACTAAAGCCGCTGGGAGCCGCTAAACCTGCTGAGCTAAACAGATCAATTTTGTCAGTGCCAATCGTGAAATCTGCTACTCGATCAGTTTCTGTATCTGAGGATTGACCAAATCGGAAGACAAAATTATCGTTCCCGCCCCCACCATTGAGATAGTCAGCACCACCACCACCATCGATCATATCCTTGCCAGCCCCGCCAATCAAATAATCATCACCGCCTAAACCATTAATGATGTGGTTTTCAGCACCATAACCAACAATTAAGTTGTTACCACTGTTACCACTACCTGTAAGATTCCCTACTAGATAAAGATTTTCAACATAATCTGACAAAGTATAGTTAACCGCTGTCCAAACAGTGTCATTTCCTTCATTGGCATTCTCAATAATATTGGTGGCAGAATTATAAACCCCATAAACATCATCACCAGTACCACCGGCAAAGGTATCAGCACTGTTGTCCCCACTGCCATCTAACACATCGTTGCCATTACCACCTTTAAGGTCATCAACACCTGCACCACCATTGAGATAGTCGGCACCATCACCACCATCGATTGTATCCTGACCAGCTCCACCATTGATAGTATCATCGCCAGAAAGGCCAGAAATATTGTCATTCCCATTGCCACCAGTAATACTATCAGCTTGAGGAGTAGCATTGGCCTGCAAACTTAGCCCAACCACGATCGGGTCATGGTCAGATGATCTGAACGGATCAACATTGTAAAAACTATTGATTTGACCAGCAGATTTGAATTCAGTATTGTAGTCTAAAACCGTTGGCTCATCTGAGTTAATATGCCACTTCGCTGCACCGGCAATTTGGTTATTAAGACTACCATTAGCTAGAGCATGATCTAGAGAACCCCATTGTCCATTGAACTGGAAAGAATAGGAGTCTGAATCAAACAGACTGTTGTAGTCAGCATTAGTCAAAGTAGTAACAGGATCTTCCAAACGATAGGCATTCAAATCGCCCATGATCAGATAGTCTGCATCTGAGGTGCCCGTGGGGTTTGTTGCTAACCATGTAGCTAATTCCTGAGCAGCACGAGTACGAGTTCCATTAGATAAACCCTGACCATCGCCCGCATCAGCATCACCAGCGCCATTAGCGCTAGAGCCTTTAGACTTAAAGTGGTTAATTACTCCTGTGAAAATTTCATTTGTGGGTGTACCATTCGCTAGCCGCTCAAAAGTCACAGCCAAAGCAGGGCGTTGTACCCGAGTAGTAACTTGATCAAATACGCCGGTAGTTAAAGCAGCAGGATTTGTGCCCGGTGCGATGCGAGCTGCATTAGTTTTATAAATAAAACCAACAGTAATTTCGTCACCGCCAAACTTTCCGCTAGCATCTAAAGCAGTTGCTGGTGGATTGACAAAAGCATAGGTTCCAGCTCCCGCCACCGCATTTAAAGCATTTACTAATCCTTGAACAGCGCTATTTGCACCATATCCATCATTTTCGATCTCATTGTAGCCAAAGATATCTGAGTCTAGCCCCAAAACGGCTTGAACTGTTTTGTCGAGTTGACGTTTAAACTCCGCCGCATTGTTTGCACCCCGAGCAGTAGGAAAACCACCATCGATCAATCCATCACTGTTAGCATCAACTCCATTACCATTGAAAAAGTTTAGCAAATTAAAGCTCGCAACTTTTAAATTACCACCTACCGTGGGAGCCACTGCTTCGCGGGCATTAGTAGGTGAGAAATTAGCAGGAGTAGTGGTTTGTACCCGGAATCCTTCAAAGCGTTCATCTAATACTCCACTAATGCTGGCGATCGTATCTCCAGCACGTAAAGTGTTGCTTGCACTCAAAGGCTGACCACCCCGAGCATGAATTGTTGGGTCAGAATTTTGAGTAGCACTACCATCATCCAGAATGATGTAATTATCTTGGAGATTGGCTAAGTAGTCTGTGTAACCACTCACGCTAGGTGCATTGCTTTGAGTATATTGGTTAATTCTATTTTCTGTAGATAATCCAATCTGCCCAAATCGTCCTAGTTTGAAGGTTTCGGTGACGGTTAAAGGATTAGCCGCACTAACATTTACCAGCATTCCTTCGTAACGCTCCAAATCAGAGGTGCTAGTTACGGGTAAAACAATATTAGTAACAGTGGGTAGAGTTACGTTGCCCAAATTCACTAAGTTACTAATGCCAGAAATTTGAGTCAGGCTACTATTAGCGGTTCCGGCAATGCTGGTACCAGTAGAAGTAAACTCACCTACATTGCCAGTGAGTCTTACTTTGCTACCAACTGCGCCAGTGAACAGCCCTGTAGGGTCAAAGACAAAAACTCCTTCCGCGGTGGCGACATTGGTATCAGCATCAGCATCTTCTTCTTGCAAGTAAAAGCCATTGAGCTTTCCAGCACCTTGAAAAGCGCCTACAACTATGCCTTCGATCGTCTGAGAACCGCCAAAAGAGGTGTTAAAGGTGCTGCCACTACCCTGAATATCATGAATCTTAGTTACAGTTATGTCATTGTCCACAATTGCGACATTCACTGCCGGAACTGAAACAGCATTGTAATTAGCATCAGTACTTACAACGCTATGATTAATCAAGCTATTATGTAATCCTTCTACCAACGAATCATCTACAGCCGTTACAGAAACCAACTGTGTAGTATTCCAGCTAGCAGGAGTAAAGGTTAACGTATTAGGAATTGCAGCTAGTTGAGCTGTTGTGCCAGGATTTGTCAGCGTGACAGTTACATCAGCGGTAGGCTGAGTATTGAGAGAAATTTGATAGCTGTCCGATACACCACCTTCTGCAACACTTGTGTTGCCATCAGATTGAGTGATCGTAATACCTGCTGACACTGCTGCCACCACAGGCGTTAAGGAAAAATCATCTATAGCCAGACCATCATCGGCTCCGGTAGCGTTTAAGTCGTTCCATCTAATCCAAAAAGTATCGCCATTGACTAAAGCTAAACTAGAAACCGAACCATTGATAGTAGTGCGATTGGCAGCAGCATTTCCATCAATGGCTCCAACCGTTGCTCCGGATGTTGAAGTGAAATCAAGAGCGTTAAAATCTGTCCAGGTACCGGTAGTGAGACTAGTGGCATTTGTGCTGTACTGAAAATCAAGTTGGTCTAGTCTGTTTGCAGTACCTATGCGCCATCGTTCACCAGTATAGGCAATGTTTAGAGCCGTAATAGTAGAGCCTATATTATTGGTGAAGCTTGCCCCAAACGAAGGGATCAAAGAGCCTGATTGCAGGCTACCCAATGACCGATCAGTAGCTGATGCTGATCCAAAACTATAAGTATCACCCGTATTGGCAGAGCCAGTCCCAGCGGTATATGTCGCATTAGCACTTGTTCCAGTCTCAGCTATTAACCAATCTGTTGGAAGATTGCTAGATGTACCAGTATTAGCCAAGGTATTAAAATCTTGTGTGTATGCAGTAATGCTACTTAAACTGATGGCCATTTTACTTTTACCCAGAAATAATAGGAACTAGATGAACTCAATACATCAATAACTCAATTAAAATAGACTAAATCGTTAAGGGCAAGCTATTGATGAATACCATAGCAACCTTTATTTATTTCATCGATTTTTGATATAGCAACATGAAAATATCAGGCAAAAGTTAAAAAATAGTTATTATATGGTTAAATAAAGTCTTCTGGTAACAATGCATACAACTATTCAAGATTATATATCCCTAATTTGCTATATCGCGTCTTATGATTGTTCGATCGACAGTATTTGCTTGTTGCGCTGATGCCTCCGTCGGATATACCTCAAGAAAGTCAACCATTTCTGGGCAGGTGTATCGAAAAAAGTAAATATGTCACCAAAAGCTAGAAAGGCATTCTGGTGGTGCTTCCAATGCCTTTCTAATGAAAATCAGGATTCTCGGTGAGTCCAGCTCCTGATTGATTTGGACTACCTACTTATTTACGAAACAAATTACTTTGCTATGTATGCGATCGTCAATGTTTTTTACCTTTCAATTTATTAAATTAAAAATATCTTTCAACTGCTTGTATAGATTTCATTGTCAAGAGAAGACTGGTTAAGGAATAGTTATATTTTGGGTAAGCTGAATTCTGGGTGAGCTAAATTCTGCTAAGCTCAAAGATTTTCTGTACCGCACTATTCATTGCTTTAAATATTCTAACAATCAATCATTCCCTCTTAAGCAGACAGGGTTTGTAAGCCGTAATGTTATGTATTAACCTTCTGCACTTGCACCAATTAACCAAATTCCCATCATCATCACCCCCACAAATCCCCATTTGATAGGCAACTTTCGTCTTGTATCGATGTCAGTCTGCCTCCGTAATGTAGCGATTAGCAAAGAAAGCCCAAAAGCGTATGCTGGTGTCGAAGCTTCTATGGCAGACACTAAAGATGGAACTCCTAACTTAACTGCTGTCTGACTAGTGTAAAGAGCGGCCCAGTTAATTAATTCGATCGAAATCAATATTGGTAAAGCCTTTTTGATCTTGGGCAAGTCTTGAAACAATGTTAATCGAACTTTTTTAATCATCAAGCTAGCTAGACCACTGATAATAATACCAACCGTGATACTTAAGAAAGCTCCTGAGAAATCAGTTCGATCGAAGATGTATTTCTCTAACAACACCACCACTGTCTGGAGTGCGGCGGCGATCGACATTAAAAATAGGGTATTCCACTTACCACTAAACTTATCGATCAAACACAATCCAACAGAAGCAAATACTAGTAGTGCAATACCGATACAGCTATTTCCATTAATTAAATACCCAAACAGCCAATAACTGATAAATGGCAAAAAAACAGGGGTGAGATTCCAATAAGCAGAAACAGTACCAGAATCACTGCAATCTAGAGCATGAAAATAGAATAATTGACTAAGTTGGATAATTGCTCCAATGGTTAAGCAGATGAGCAAATTACTCCAATTTGGAACAGTTACAGTCACATTGAAAATCGGAATCAACAATAAGATGCCAACAGAAATCCCAGAACTTGTAATCACTCCTATCCACGGCTTACTGAAAATTTTATCCACACAGTGTTCGTCTAAAATATGAACTATTGCCCATAGAAAGGAGCTAAATAAAGCAAATTGTATCCACATAACATGCTGCTGAAAAAAGGCAGAAGACATCAATAAATTGGGTGGACTTCCCCCTTCTTTAATGATTGAATGTAATAGACAGTCTTCTTTTTAGACCTTTTCCCTAGATCAACTTACACCCACAATACTTAAGTTATTAACAAAACTATAGCACAGAAAACACTGTGACAACATCTTAAATTTTTTCTATAATTAGTCAGGATTGTTTAAATCAATGCCATTCGTAGTGATCGCCGCCAGTCTTGGTCACAAAGTTGTGTTTTTATAGACTGCCAATCTTCCCAAGCCTGAGCAGTTTTTCTGTCAAATAAGCAGCTCAAGACAGGAAGCTTTTTTCTTCTTTTTTTGCAGCTTACAATTTTCAATAACTTCCTGATAACTAGTCCATCTTGCATTTGCCCAAGTAATTCTTGAGATATCTCTAGAACTGGCAAAAAAGGAGTGGTATCAGCATTAAGGTAAGGTAAAAAATACTCGATCTGGTATCGAATACCTTTGGTGCATTTTCGTAAATCATGCATAGTTTGCTGATAGCTTTTATCCTTTGCATTTGTTACAAACCAGCCTTCATGCAAGAAAAACATCGCAATTTTTGGCAATAATAAATCTGGCAATACATCAGAAACATATTTACTAGCAATGCATTTACTGCGAAATCTTGGATTTTCTAGCCACCCAGAGCAAGCAGCCATAAATACTCGATATTCTTTATTTAAACAGACTCTCAGCTTCTTAAATGCCTTGTGGCGACGACGATACAGGACAGCATAGATTCCTTTTAATACTTGATTTTCACAGTTAGGAAGATCTTTACAGGTGGCATCTCTCAAGGTTTCAATTGCAACATCAAGATCACGAACTACACCAAGCACATTTGCTATTTTACCGATTGATCGATGATTGCAGGCTTTTGGTAAAATTATGACTGGTTCCAATACTTGTAGAATACTACGCAATTTTCGCATTCCCACTCGCATTTTGTGCAGTGCTTCTTGGTCAGTGTCTTGCAATACCGCTACTTTATAGTGAGATATTTTTTCAACAAACATGTTGATAGTTTGTCTTGAAAAGTCCTTCATCGTTAAGCATTGCTGGGAAATATCAGAAGTTAATACATTCATTGTTCATCACATCAATAGTAGTCAAATTACTTCGCGATTTTAATTTCTATTTAATAATTCTGAAATTGACAACCTCAACAAGTTGCCTAAATGTAGGCTACCACAAATAGACGTTTTCAATTACAGTAAACTCAACTCTGACAATGAGTTAAAACAGCATTAATAGAGCTGCAAGTAAGTTGTCACAATTATTTGAAAATGCAGGAATTGCCTGAAATCCTTGTGGTGGGTCTTGTTTGAAACACATGCTGAGAAAACTCAGCATGTGTTCAGCCGCTGCTCACCCTACGAAGCTATATTTAGCTCTGGTGATATTAATGAACCGATTGGCGTAGATTATCTAGATCCTGCTGAAGTTGAGCGATCTTCTTTTCGGTTTCATCGAAATATCCATTGAATTTTTGTTCCAATGCTGCATTTACCAGATCTTGAACCTCGCCGGAGGCAACGGTTACAATCTTTGTATGGTCTTTTTTGCTTCCATTTGAGCTACCAGCATCAGAGAGCTGAGCTTTTAAACACTCTTCCAACATCGCAGTTTTAGAGATCGCCTTTTGCTTGGCTGTGGCTTTAAGCAACTCTACAAGTTCCGCTTCTAATCTGAAATTAACAGCAATTCTTTTCATTTGATCCTCTTGTACATACAGTACATACATTTTTTTCAATCTAACACAAATTCCGTAGATACGCAACGTAAAGCACTCAGTCTAAGCAAGGGATTGACTGTATTGGAAGCAACTCCACCAAAAAAATGCCCAAGATTCCAGCTATCAACTAGTTCTTTCTTTCTTGGGTTGGGGATCAGGAAGCTTGCCAGTAATAATAGCCGCAGCCAAAACCAGTGCAGTTGACATCCATAAACAGCCAACTAGTCCATAGAACTGATACAACAACCCAGACAGCACAGTTCCGGCTAATCGTCCGCCGGAATTTGCCATGTAGTAAAAACCAACATTCAATGCCACCTTATCATCATCAGTAAAAGCTAAAACCAAGTAAGAATGCACAGCAGAGTTAAAGGCGAAAACAATGCCAAAAAGCATCAGTCCCCCTACGACAGCTATTGTTGTGGGGATAGCAGTTTGCAGCGCGATCGCGATCGCTGCTGGCACCACTGTAAGCAAAGAAGTCCAAAACTGCACAGTCTTTGATCGAGGCACCCCACCCGACCCAAACCGCTGAATCAGCACCGGCGCCAAAGATTGAATAATGCCATAGCCAATCACCCAACAAGCCAAAAATCCACCGACCTGCTCAAACGACCAGCCTAAAACACTGCGTAAGAAAACTGGCAACCCAACCACAAACCACACATCTCTAGATCCAAATAAAAAGAAGCGGGCGGCTGACAAAATATTTATTTCAGGACTTTTGGAGAATAGTTGTTTAAATTTAACCTTGGTCTTGATTTTACCCATGCCCTTTGGTAGAAACAAGCCAGTCAATAGTAGTAAACACAAGCCACCTGCCATAATCCATAACGAATTAACAAAACCAAAAGACCCTAACAGGGCACTACCTACAAAAAATCCTACGCCCTTCAAAGCATTCTTAGAACCAGTGAGCACCGCGACCCATTTGAACAAAGCCGAATGAGCATCTTGAGGCACCACCAATCTAATGGCACTCTTGGTACTCATTTTGGTCAAGTCTTTGGCAATCCCCGAAAATGCCTGAGCAAGCATTACATATAAGACCGCAAACCACTGTGCCCAAGTAGGATTTAGAAAAGACAGCAAAATCAGCGAAAATATCTGTAGCCCTATGCCCATATAGAGTGTGACCTTCAATCCTAACTGTGAGCCAATCCAGCCCCCTAAAAAATTTGTGACTACCCCAAAAACTTCATAAAACAGAAACAGTGAGGCAATCTGAATCGGGGTATAGCCAATATTATTAAAATACAGCAGCACCAACAACCGCAAAGCCCCATCGGTAATCGTAAACCCCCAGTAGGTGAGGGTAACAAGAATATAATTTTTAAAGTTGGCACTAGAGGCTGTGGAGTTTGCCATAAGATATTTTGTAGTAAAGGATTCTGAGACTATGACAAACTCAAGGCAACTTTTCTGGCTAGCTCTACCATGCGATTAGCATAACCCCATTCATTATCGTACCAAGCCAAGATTTTTACTTGGGTTTCGTTCACAACCATCGTAGATAGAGCATCAATAATGGCCGATCGAGGGTCATCTTTGTAATCGATCGAAACCAGTGGGCGTTCTTCGTAACCTAAAATGCCTTTCAATCCCCCTTCAGAAGCTGATTTCAATAACTGATTTACTTCTGCTACCGTGGTCGATCGGGCTACTTCAAACACACAGTCGGT
>JANOXZ010000576.1:0-9393 GCA_031418695.1 Synechococcales cyanobacterium VAR_35_metabat_10 | reverse complement strand
ATTCGATTTTCCTAAGGTTCATTCATACGGTCCTGTGCGTCAAGCCATTTAGGATTGCTATATGCAAATGCCAAAGGTGCAAGTGGAGCGATCGAACCCGTATAATTGAACCCTAGAGGATGCGGGTTTCTATGCAAATTGATTTTCATCATGGCGTAACTTACTGTGTGGCGCGAATTGCCGGTTTCGATCGAGAGCGCGCAGCCATTATTGCTTATGCTTCCCAGTATGTAGATGATGCAGTAGAATCTGGACCGGTAAAACTAGACAACGGTATGGTGTTTAACCGAGTTAACTCCACCCACAAAACCCTGGATTATCGCAACTTTGAGCAGCTAGCCAATCAACGAGTTTGGGTGCCCTTTCACTTCTTACCCGGTAATCATGGCCTCCCAGCAGGCCAATCGCCGCCGGGAATCGATTCCCTTCGGGATAGCTCCGCTTCACGATCTATCTGTCGCCCCAATAGCCATGTTGCTCAAGATATGCTGCGAGAATGCATTCGCACCCAAAAAGCCCCCCATGCCCTGCAAAGATTAGGGATTTCTATGCACGTCTATGCCGATACCTGGGCGCATCAAGGATTTACCGGCATTAACCACAAAATAAATCGAGCCAGTGAACTTTTAGATGAACAAGGTCAGCTTGATCAAAGTAAGCAAAAACGTATCCAGCAGTTTTATGAAAAGAGTATGGGAGAACAAATCATCGATCGAGTCACTGGTCTTTTTGTCAGCGAAGTTCTCCCTCTCGGTCATGGAGCAGTATTGAGCTACCCAGATAAGCCTTTTTTAAAATGGGGCTACACTAACGGTTTGGGGGAAGTAGTACAACGCAACAATCCCGCAGACTTCTTGGCTGCGGTAGAGTACATGTGTCAGTGGTTACAACGCTATTTAGTGGGTAATAGTGATGTGGCTGTACCTGGCTTACCAATGGTTGATCGGACAACTATTGCAGATCTATTGGCTAATACTCAAGACTGGGAAAGTGCTAGCCGACATGATAAGTGGTGTAAAGCAATCAAAGATGGCAAGTTTAGCTTTGGTTCCGAAGATTGTAGCTATAGCCCGATCGGCCAAGGTTCTTGGGTAACCGAGGCTTTTGGTGTTGAACATCCCGACTTTGATGATCCGCGCTATCGCCATCCTTATTTACCCAATTTTCTTACCAGTAATTGGAAGTTGTTTCATGATGCTCTTTTGGCTCATCAGTCTTTTGTGATGCAGGAACTTTTACCGAGATATCAAATTGTTTTAAAATAGGAAACTGTCTAAACTTTAAATATAGTTTATCTGCTAAGTGAATAAACTTGTGATAGATGATCGACAATATCAAATCATCCCAGGACTAGAAGGCTTGCTAGACCCAGGAATATTGGCTCATCACCCGGCTAACACTAATTCAGATCCCAACAAATGATGCAAGAAACTATTGCTTAGTTCTGGCTGCCATTCCCGAAATCTCACGATAATGCGAGTGAAGACAAAGATCACTTCAATGCCATGTACTAATTCATCAGTGGCAATCGATTTTTGTACTAAGTCTTGACCATGAGTACGCTCTTGCTTTTGATAACGAATAATACTAAATAGATATTTACTAACATCGTTACACTGTTGCCAGAAGGGAACCGCAAATGCCCAGCGGCTAAAGCCCCAAAACTTGGCTAAATGATTTACTTCATCTTGTAGCGGCTGGGCGATCGCCTGTTGCAAAGCCCCCGTAGAATGCGCCATCAACCACAGATATACTGATACTGCACCCCACTCTGTACTAATGCGGCTAACAGTATGTTGATATAGATCGGCCATCATATCGTTACTGGGTTGATATCCTAACACCGTATTTGGCTTGGGCTGAATCTTTGATCCTGTCAAATGATAATAAATTTTGCTGAAAGCTGGAGCATGTTGGCGCTCTTCTTTTTCCCAAGTTCCAGCTTTTTTTAAGGAACCATCAGGATGTTGTTCACCACCCATAAAGTAGGCCATTTGAGGATGTAGAGCCTGCATATAGCCCCAGCTTTCTTGAGAATATTGACGAATTGGTGCCTCGATTTCGGTGGCTCCGGCGACAATCATGGCAAACATCTCTGGATCGACACCAATGATTTGATCGGGCGAAATAGCCTGCCAATCGATCGGCTCCCATGGTCGTTGGTGAGGATTAGTAAACTGGCTAGGCAAGTCGGCGATGTGACCGCTGAGAATGGGAATGGAGACATATCGATCGATCAAACAATTAATGCGGGCACGAATTTGTAAATAGTTGGGGTTGTCAGTGAAAGTACCAGCAAGATCAGTAGTAGTAGTCAGGTTCATGGTAATTATTGGGGTTGTAGGGTTAATAGAAAGAAAATAGACAGTGAAATTACTTGTTGAAAGGATCGTTTTCGGCTAGAAATTTTTCCATTTTGGCCTCGTCGATGCGACTAATAATTCGCTGTGACTCGGCAATATCACGAGTAGTCTTGGATAAATTGATGGTAGAGCCGACCGAGAAAAGCAGACCCATGCCTAAGTAACCTTTGATCCAGTTATCTACTGGCAGATAGGTGATGCCACCCATGGTGGCGGCAATAGAGACTGCAAAGGAAACCCAGGTTTGGGCGATCCAGGCGTTACTGTGACCAGCGGTGTTGCCGTTATTCATGTTGAACCTCTTAATTTGCGAATGCTTGTTGGTTGATATTGACATTCTGGCAGGGGTCTAGATGTAGCCACAATGAGCGATACCAAGGAATGCTTAGCGATCGGTAGTGAGGTGAAGGGGGGTGAAGCAACGTGAAGTAGAATGGAATCATCCTCTGAAAAAATCTCTGATTTCAATGGACGCTGAACAAATTGCCGCATGGCTGCCCCAGAAACAGCAAGATCTATTAATCACCCAAGCGATCGGCCTAGTTGGTGTGACCAGGGTGCGGGCAGAATGCTGGGTGCGGCTGTGGATTTATTTACTGGTGAAAGAACGGTTGATGGAGCAGCCCCGTTTGCAGCCACCATTAGGGGACTTGACTTTACCCACTGCGGCAATAAGCTGTACCCACCGAGAAGCCGCCGAGATTTTTTATCACGATCGAGAACAGGGCAGCGATCGAGCGGCAGGGATGATGTTAGATAAGTTGGCGGCGTTGGGTTTAATCACCAAGCAGTTTGATGGCAACACTACCCGCATTACCATTCAGCCGTTGTTGCCGGTGGTAAAGTCAATCAAAACAACAGTAGAATTAGAAATAGCTGAGTTTGATCCGCGCTGTGATGCCATTACCGTGGCCAATTTGCTAGCTAGTAACTACAATTGGATGAATCGCAATACAGCCGCAGTTCCCCAACGGATTGCCCAGCTTCTGCGGCAGTGGTCGCGCCAATATCCAGTGGGGATGCGAGTCCTACGACGTAGTGATAATTTGAACCCGGTGGGTTTTTGCTTGCTATATCCTACGGCTAGCACTTCTGATACCAAGTTTTTTGGGTCGCCGACTCAGGGGTTGCATTTTAGTAGCATGATAGATATAGATCCCTTTGAATTAGCGACTCCTGGTGATTTGGATTGTGTTTCTTTATTTGTACGTAGTTGGATTATTGAACCCAGCTATGTCACTCAATATCGACCATTGTTCTTGCAGGATGCTCAGGCTACGTTACAGCGAATGCAAGTGGATTTCACTAATCTTTGTGACCTCTATACTTTAATTATTCATCCTAGTTATGAAGAGATGGCGGTGGCCTTGGGGTTCCAAAAAACCAGCTCTAGCTCACAGCAGCCGGGAGTTTCTTGGATGTATTTGCCGCTCGATCGCTTTTTGCAGCTAAAGATGTCGGAATTGAATTTTTGATCCTAACCAACAATAAATCACTATGAATAACCAAAACCCCAACACCATCAACATTTTCAAACGACAAACCAGCGGCACTTGTACTTGTCTGTCTTGTAACCAACTAATTTCGGTTACTGACCAAACCTGTCCAAACTGTCAGCGCAAAAATCCAAGTTTATGGGGATACTCCCGTACTTTGCGCAAATTGGGTGTCGATTTTGGCTTTACCAAAATCATCATTTGGGGATGCCTTATATTATACGCAGCAACATTATTAGTAGATATTGAACATATCAAAAATGGTGAGATATCCAACATTTTATCACCCAGCATTACCAGCCTCTGGTTGTTTGGAGCTAGTGGATCAACGCCGGTATTTCAATGGGGGTGTTGGTGGACATTGCTGAGTGCTGGCTGGTTACATGGTAGTTTACTTCATGTAGCCTTTAACATGGCGTGGGTAAGTAATTTAGCGCTTCAGGTCGCCACCGCTTTTGGGGCTGGACGATTAGTGATTATCTATACTATTGCTATTATTGGTGGCTTTTTAGCTAGCAGTTTAGCAGGGGCATTTTTACCTTCATCTTTTCATGGTGCTTCTACCGCAATTGGCGCATCTGGCGGTATTTTTGGATTGCTCGGAGCGTTAGTTGCCTATGGCCAAATCACTAAAGATTTTACTGTTAAACAAGAAGCTTGGACGTTGGCAATCGTGATGTTTGTAATTGGTGCGATCACGCCTCAAGTTGATAACTGGGGACATTTTGGTGGTTTTGTTGGGGGATTTTTAATTAGTAAAATTCCGGGAATAAGTGCGCGGAAACCAGAAGGTACGGGGCAGCTTATGTTAGCGATCGGCTGTTTGGCACTAACCTTATTTAGTATCCTAGCGGCGATCGCTCATGCCTACACCTTGAATTTCTTTGATCTTCCGACTTTGAAAATGTTATTGCCCCGTTAAGCTCCAGATCCTAACTAGATTTGATTAATGATTCCATTACAGTTTTAAGTTCTGAGCATAGCCACAGTATCCCAGGAGAATAGCAAGCGCAATGTCCGATCGGTCAGTTTTCGGTGGTCTATGGGGATGGGAAATTTCGCAAATTCAGTTAAGATTTGTAAAACTGCTGAAATCTTTCACATGACCTCTTCTATTCCCCCCACTTGGCTCTCGATCGTCCGTTTACTGCGCTGGGACAAACCCACTGGACGTTTAATTTTAATGATTCCTGCCCTTTGGGGCTTCTGTTTGGCCACTGGCCGCACGGGAGAATTTAAGTTGCCACTGCTGGCAATTATTATCCTTGGCACCCTGGCCACCAGTGCTGCGGGCTGTGTGGTAAATGATTTGTGGGATCGGAACATTGACCCCCAGGTAGAACGCACCAAAAATCGTCCTTTGGCTGCCCGTGCTCTCTCGGTGAAAGTGGGGATTGGAGTATTAATTTTTTCGTTGATTTGCGCGGCTATTTTAGCTAGATATCTCAACCTGGCTACCTTTTGGCTGTGTTTGGCAGCAGTACCAGTGATTTTGCTATATCCTGCGGCTAAAAGAGTATTTCCGGTGCCGCAATTGGTGTTGTCGATCGCCTGGGGTTTTGCAGTACTTATAAGCTGGTCGATGGTGGAACCGAGGTTAGAATTAGCTACCTGGGAGTTATGGGGAGCTACAGTGTTTTGGACTTTGGGTTTTGATACTGTTTATGCTATGCCCGATCGGGCTGATGATAGTCGGATTGGGGTGAATTCTAGTGCGCTGTTTTTTGGTAAACAAGTACCTTTAGCGGTAGGGATTTGCTATTTACTAACTTTTGTTTTACTGGCTTTTGCTGGTCGATCGCTGAATTTGAATATTGTTTTCTGGATTTCTTTGGCCTGCGGTGCTGGTGTTTGGTTCAATCAATATAGAAGGCTACGTCATCCCAATTTATTGCCTGCCAGCTATGGCAATATGTTTCGTGAAAATGTCTGGTTAGGATTTGGTCTAGTGGCAGGCATGATTGGTGGATTAGTGCATTGAAATCGCTGTAATTTTAATGTTTTTTACTTTCACTAAGGACGCATTGTAAAGACCTCTTTAGATTTGCCGAATAAATAACATATAATGTAAATAATCTTGCACAGGGGATGCTTTGAGGAACAACCATGACACAGGCTACAGACCAAGACATTCGGGAATTGAAGACAGCGATCGCGGATCTAACGGCCTCAGTTGGTGGATTGAGAGAAGAAATGCGCGTCGGTTTTGCCAATGTGGAAACCAGGCTGGCTGATGTACGAGGAGATATCAAGGTTCTTGATAACCGGCTAGGTAACTTAGAATCAACTGCTCAGAAGCTTCCCGATCTTGCTGAAAAAGTCGGAGAGCTTAAGAACTGGAAGCAACTTGCAATAGTTATATTCACGGCATCGGTTAGTGGCGCTATTGCTTGGTTCTTTCGTAGTGGCAAATTCTAGCCAGCTTTGCCCAGAGAGGCTTTCAGATACTTGTTTCTGGCAGTACGAATCTTGCTGATAGGATAACTTTATTATTAATAAATTTCCCTGAAATCATTGATCTAACTTCCCATCAAGATCACCAAACCCTACCGCTGCACTGTAGCCAATTCTTAGTGTAAACAGTCGAGCTGTGGGTCTTTTTCTTTTCAAGAGGATCATGGCATCTACGCCATTACTGTCGATCGAGTACTCCCCTGTCTCCACATCAATGGTTAACATTTTACCAATATTATCGCTGTTCTCCACCTGTTGCTGAATTCCATTGGTATACAAATGATCAGCTTTAGCGGCGATTTCTTCCGCAGACCAAAAAATTGTATCTATCATTAGAATCCTCAAAATAATTTGAAACTCAGAATAATTCTACTACTTTTTCATCAACATATTCAGATCAACGCACTGCTAAATTCTGGCTGCGGATCGCCTCGACTTCTGCTGACCAATAGCTAGGTAGGCTATCCCAGGGGTTACTGTCGGCATCGTTGGTAATGTAAACATAGCCAATATTGCGTTTGACAGCCAGCTCAATATAGCTCTGCATCTTGGCTCGATCGATCACTCCATGCAGCATCAGGGCAAAGTGCTTGCGATCATACTTATGCACATAGGAGCTGGTTTCATAAGCTGGCCACTCCTTACCAAAGTTTTCAAAAATTACTGCTTGGTCGGTGACAGGTTTACTAAAATAAGCTTCATCAAGATGTGTGCCTGGATTCACAATGACTTGTTGCAGCTTCTTTTTGCTTTTAATATAACGATAAATTTCGCTGTAATAGTTGAGTTGCTGAGGACTGCTGGCACCTTCGTCTAAAAAGATTCCCTGGACGTTGAAGTGAGCATTGTATAAGTCAACATCTGCTTTGACTTGCTCGATCGGTCTTTTGCCATAGTTAGTAGCTACATAACCAATGGTTTTAACGCCACCTTGTTGTAATAGTTTTAGTCCTTGAGCGTAGTCTGAGTTGGGTTTCCCACCGGGGCCGCTGTTGGGATTGATAATAGCTACCACTGGAATTTTGCGCGCTGCTTCCACCAATGGTAACCAGTTACTGCGCCCATTGATCATTTGGGGATAAATGTATAGAGGAATCAGAGCTTGCAGTTTAGGGGTAACTTGTTTAGACCCGGCAGCTTGGACGGAGGAAAAATCTATGTCGATCGAGTTAAAGATTGCCCCAACAGCGATCGAGAGCAAAATAAAAATTCCGATCGAGATGCGCGGTTTTTGTAACATATGAAACTCTCTAAATGTGGTAGAAGCAGATTTTTACAATTACTTTACAGGACTAAATGTCTTTTTGGCTTGCGAGATAATACTTGATGCTGCTTTACGTTTGGCCTGTTTTTCAGCATAAAACTCGCCGTGTAACTCTCGGAAACGCTCGAATTTATGATTGAGGCTGCTGTCATTAGGTGTTTTTTTACCATAGCGCCAAGCAACATAATCACCAGAGATTTCGGTAATTAACTTGCCTAACAAATCTGGATATTGTAACTCGTTAGCATTGAGCTGTTGAGTCTTAGATAACGCAAATTCCCACTCGGTTTCATTGCTATGTTTGATGCTGCCGCTGGTGCGTAGCTCTTTGAGCATTAACCAATAAATCCGCTCGATCGGGGGTAACTGGTTGAATTTGCGCTCTTTTTGTTTGGCGATTTTTTCTTGGCGACTTTGTAGCCATAGATACCAGGCAACTCCGGCCACCAGCAGTAAAATAACCGCTGCGATCCGCAGCAGATTTGTTAACTGCTCTGCATTGATTGGTGGTAATTTTGGCGGCTGATCGGGAGGTTTTGGTTCGCCAGGATTACCTGAGCTATTTTCTGACTGAGGGTTTGCTTGATCTGGGTTTTGATTAATATCAGGATTATTGGGATCTCTAGATGTAACTTTCTGACCTCGATCGGAAGAACTTGGCAAACTTTTTCCAGTAGCTCCATTCCGCTGACTACCACTCTTGCCACCGACAGCTCCAGGATTTTGACTATCATTTTGACTATTGGAATCACTACCAGAGGATCTAGAATCTCGATCGGTGCCTTGTTCATCAGGGTTATTCCAAGGAAATCTGAAACCTTGACTACCACCTTGTCCACTAGAATTCCCAGGAGATCCAGAGCCTTGACTATCGCCTTGTCCGCCAGAATTCCCCAGAGATCCAGAGCCTTGATTACCGCTTTGATTATCTGGATTATCTTCAGTTAAATCGGTACCGCTGATCGATCGCAGTAATCGGTTACGAGTCCGAATAGATTCTTGTTTATTTGCTTGAAAAACTCGATTTTTATAGCAATCTTGTTGATTAACAGGACAGGGAGTTGTGAGCTGTTTTAGCAAAGGGGGATGAGTTGATTGCTGAGCCAAATAATAAGATTGCAAAGGAATTGGCATTGTTGGACTCCAACGAGCCAAACCAATTTGATGTGGATCGGTTAATTGATCGCTCTTTAAATTATTATTCAGTGAACTATTGAAGCAGTAGGTATTATTGGGGCCACAATCGGGGGACTGAATATGTTCTTGTAGATACTTCTGTATATAAGCTTTGCGTTCTGCTTTGGTTCTTAAAGGTTGATCGGCAGTAGCCAAAATATTCCGAATCGCTTGACGAGCAAGTCGTTCATCCATCACCCCAGAATCGTTACCATCTGACTGTTGAGAATCTACTCCACCTGAATTTGGCGATCCTGTAATTCCAGGTTGATTATTGCCTCTACCCTGACCAGTGTTTCTCCCACTACTATTGCCAGAATTTTCTTTTGTAGTACTATTCCCTGCACCAGAAGATCCATTGCCCATGATACCTTCCATCTCTGCGGCCTTTCTGATTCCAGGATTTGAGAGATCTGGATCTGTTTGAATTGGCAGATTTTTTACGACTTGATCTACTCCTGGCAAATCCCAAGAAATATCGGGCAGCCGGAGTTGTGGAGCAAACAAAGACAAAATGCAGCCTAAGAGAACCGAGGCAACAGCAATTTTAGTTAAGTATTTCCAGGGTACATGTCTTTCGGTGAGCTGATGAGGGCGAGGGACGATCGAGAGTCCGATCGGCTTGAGGTCAATTTTTGAT
>JANOXZ010000575.1:0-2998 GCA_031418695.1 Synechococcales cyanobacterium VAR_35_metabat_10 | reverse complement strand
TGCCGACGTTGCCTTTATCGGGTGGGAAGCTGAAAACCGTGATCGCCACTTTCTTGTCATGCTTGGGTTTGATCCGCAGACTCGCCCACTTCATGGCGCGTTGGGCAATGACTTCTACTCGATCTTGGAGAGCGATCGCCTTCCCGGTATTACCATCCCGACCAGAGAGAATAATTGGTTCGATCGCCCCATCTAGTTCAGGTATGGCAATTTGTAGTGCTACTTGAATAGGGTGCAGACCTAAGTCGCTTTCTTGCCATTCTTCGGTAGTTTGGAAGACCAGTGGTAATGCCACCATATAAGGACGATTTAGTCGCTTGAGGGCATCGATCGCTTTAGGATGATCCTGACGAGCAGGACCGCCAACCAGGGCAAAACCAGTTAAGGAAACCACGGCATCGACGATCGCACTGTCTTTACTCACCGAGTCAAAGAAGAACGCTTCTAAGGGCTTGGAGAAATCCAAACCACCGGCGAAAATCGGCACCACCTTAGCACCCATCGCTTCAAATTCTTGGATAATCGCCACATAGTGAGCATCATCGCCGGTCACAATGTGGGTGCGCTGTAGAACTAGTCCGATCGTGGGTGACTGGGGAGCACGTTGTTCATCCGATAGATCGCGGCGACTGGTGTACCAGTTCAAATATTCCTTCACATCCTCAAACATTTGTGGCGCTAGAGGATGCCAAATGCCCATATCGGGGAAAGTAACTGGCTCTTGATAAGTATTTTCGGACTTGTTTTCGTTAGTAAAAACATACTTATCTGAAAGCATCAGCAAGAAATTTTCTAGATTCTCGGGGGTGCCACCCAGCCAGTACTGAATACTGAGCATGAAGTTGCGGGCATCCTGAGCCTTTTCCATTGGCAAGAATTTCAAGACCTTGGGCAGCGTTTGTACCAATTTCAACATGCCATCTTGGAAGCTACTGCCTTGTTTGGCCTTGCGCTTTTTCATGAACTCGCCAATCGCACTTTTGGACTGTCCCAATTGCGCCAAGGAGAAGCTACCCATTTTGTTCAGACGCATGACTTGCGGCATCGAAGGGAAAACCACCGCCACATCCATGTTGTCGCGATACGGTTCGACTGCTGCTACTAATTTTTCGGCTAAATCTTCAATAAAGATCAGTGAAGCGATGAAAATGTTGGTAGTAGATAGGTCGGTTTGCAGCGCCGCATAGTTTTCGGGGTCGCGCAGTTCTTCGAGTAAATAGCCGCTGATCTCGATCGCAATCTGGGGGTGGTGATCGTTAATCGATTTAACCGCAGTAGACAAGGCACTTTGGTACTGTGGCTCCAGTACAACATAGACCACCTTCAACAGCTTCCGGCCACGCAGGTCGGCGGGAGCAATGTGTCTAATAGTGGACTTAACGTTGGTGAACATGCGGAGCGACTCCTTAACAGTGGTTGAAATGAGTGGACTGAGTGTTACGGATTGTTAAATATCTTGTGAGCAAGTAATTCTACTTACTCTGGGAATTCTAAGCGTCATAACTATGGAAAAACAAGGCCGGGCAGATGATTGTTAACGTAACTCCATGTTGTGGTTTTAACAAAAAACCTTTGCCAGTAGTGGATTGCAGCCGTGAAATACACAAAAAGATACTAGTGCTTACATAATTCTTCACAATATTTGACAAGAACAGTGATCGTAGCAGATGAGACTTTCTGGTTTTAACCGGTTTAACCTGAAAGTGGCGATCGATCCTCTTCCCATTAATACTATTTAGCAATTCACAACTATAGGTAGTGAAAATATAATTAAATCTTATCAATTACCCAAAAATATTAAAATCTAAACTAATACGGACGCTGATATAGTAGGTACTTGTATGAAATGCTAACTAATTTCCTGAAGGTAGGAATAATAAATGAGTTATACCCAAACCCAAACCCAGGCTAAAACTGGGTACAAGGCTGGTGTTCAAGATTATCGATTAACTTATTACACGCCAGAATATACTCCTAAAGATACTGACATATTGGCTTGTTTCCGCATGACTCCTCAGCCCGGCGTTCCGCCTGAGGAAGCTGGCGCCGCAGTAGCAGCTGAGTCTTCTACTGGTACTTGGACCACTGTCTGGACTGACCTTTTAACTGACCTCGATCGCTATAAAGGTCGTTGTTATCATATCGAGCCAGTTGCTGGTGAAGATAATCAGTATTTCTGTTTCATAGCCTATCCTTTGGATCTGTTTGAAGAAGGCTCTGTTACCAACTTGTTAACCTCTTTGGTTGGTAACGTATTCGGTTTTAAAGCACTGCGAGCTTTGCGACTAGAAGATATTCGTATCTCTGTTGCTTACCTCAAGACTTTTCAAGGTCCTCCTCACGGTATTACCGTTGAGCGCGACAAATTGAACAAGTACGGTCGTCCATTGTTGGGTTGTACTATCAAACCCAAACTAGGTCTATCGGCAAAAAACTACGGTCGGGCAGTTTATGAAGTACTGCGCGGCGGCCTAGACTTCACGAAAGATGATGAAAACATCAACTCTCAGCCCTTCATGCGCTGGAGAGACAGATTTTTGTTCGTTCAAGAAGCGATCGAAAAATCGCAAGCTGAAACCGGCGAAATTAAGGGTCACTATCTAAACGTGACTGCGCCTACCAACGAACAAATGATGGAACGCGCTGAATTTGCGAAAGAAATCGGCACTCCTATCATCATGCATGACTTCTTGACTGGTGGTTTTACCGCCAACACTTCCTTGGCGAAGTGGTGTCAAGCTAATGGTATTTTGCTACACATTCACCGCGCCATGCACGCCGTAATCGATCGGCAAAAGAATCACGGTATTCACTTCCGCGTTTTGGCGAAGTGCTTACGGATGTCTGGTGGAGATCACCTGCACTCCGGTACCGTTGTAGGTAAGCTCGAAGGCGAAAAAGGCATCACTATGGGTTTTGTAGACCTGATGCGCGAAAACTACATCGAAGAAGATCGCTCACGCGGTATTTTCTTCACTCAAGATTGGGCTTCCATGCC
>JANOXZ010000574.1:0-2786 GCA_031418695.1 Synechococcales cyanobacterium VAR_35_metabat_10 | reverse complement strand
ACGGGTGTCACAGGTTAAGAATAAAAAGTGGTAAAGAAGAGTTCTTGCCTGATGTTGTTGCCTTCTTATGTGCAGAGTCGTATGCCGTGCAAATGCGTGGATTGGCCAGAGGTTCTGATGGATTAGCCGAGGTAACTGAGGAGGATGTTGCCTCTGTAATAATTCCAGAACTTACTGATGCTGCGCGAACACAAATTACACCATATATTGAAAATCTAATGTCAGGCACCCCTGATGTTAAATCCAAAATTGGTGCAATGGTTTCATCGAAAGATATTCCATACGCTCAGTCCAATAAAAGACCATCTCATGTTGTTTTAGTTTAGCTATAGGATCGTAATAATCACTTAATGAGTTTTTTACGATAGCAACCTATTGATTACATTAACTATGTATGGCTGCTACATAATACCGAGCTTTTGAGTTATTCCAAGAAATGGTTGATGAGCGAAGAGGTTTTGGCGGAAGCTAATTTTGAAACTTTAAAAGATAATCGTTCAGCTTTAAGGTGTATTAAATTGCGTCCTTAAAATCCTCCATGTTAAGTCTTATAAAATTAATTTGGCATTTTCCATGCGTTTAATTAGTAAAACGAGATGTTCGCTATAAAACTCATGTTCCTCATTTGTTGCGCCTGCTATTAATTCCATCAACTCCTGTTTTGCTTTATATAAAGTTAGCCAAGGTAATTCTGTGCTTTCACTCAATATATGTCGAGCATGCTTGTGATTGTATTCCCTATGAAGTTCTTCGCTCATTATGTCTGGTCGCTCAATATAAATTAAGTGGAGCCCAAGCTTTTTCAATCTTAAATCTTTAAGTTGATTAACTACACCCACTCTATTTTCCCATGCTGTACTGTGAAATTGATCAAGTAAAAGCTGATCAACATCAGTGAAAAAACCTTCATATAGTTGTTGCTCCACATATGGAGATGGCAGATATTCTTTTTTTTCAGATTCGAATACTTTAATAAGGAGCTCTCGTAAAGAGGCGTTATTCTCCAGAACCTTTAACCTTCTTTCAAGTTCATCTGTTCCCAATAACTTTGAGCTAGCTAATTCTGGAGCATCTTCAGCTGACATTAGTATTGGTGAAGCATTACAACGCATCCGCCGAATTGGTTTTGGTGATTCGCCAAATCGGTGGATTAATTGATCTTGATTAAGGCCGATTAAACTGTCTGGATTAACAGCAAGATCATAGATATAAATCTCTGATGAGTTATCAGGGTTAGTACCTATGTAAGTAGCTAGGAACGAAAAGGGCTTGTTGTAATAAAAGTCAGTGAAGCAAAAGATAGGTTCAAATTGAACATAGTCAATTACAGCACTTTTCTGGCTAAATCGCATAAAGGAAGACCAAACCTCTGGAGCACGTTCAGATATAAGACGACATATGAATATAGTGGCTTCCACATCTGCCAATGCATCGTGGGCATTCTCGTGATTAAATCCATTTAAAGGTGCTACTAAATCAAGTTTGAATGAGCGTTTTCCATTGCTTCCAACTGGTAATTTTAATGCTTCAGGATAAAACAAACTCACCGCTTGCAACATGCGCATTACATCAGATCTAGCATTGCCATTAGTATTTGTCAGGTATGGCGCATGAAGTGTTTTATAAAATGAATTGCGTAAAAGATGCTCATCAAAGGCGATTGAATTGTACCCAGTAAAAATTGCTGGAGACCACTCCAAAAGCTTATCTTTAAGTTTGCACATCATTTCATAATGCGATGGTAGATTTGATGCAATTAGCTGAGCAGCTTTTACACCTGTGACTCGCATTGCGCCAGGTGATGGAGTTACGTGAGGCAATAATCGGCATCGTATTTCAAACCGATCTAATTCGTTTAGGTCAGAATCTGTTCGAATCGCAGCAAATTGAAGAATTTGGTCGAATGTAGTGTCAATCCCAGTAGTTTCCGTATCATAAAAAACGAATCCTCCCATGGGTATGTTCCTGTATGCCCAGCCTATTTAATAGCCCTAATTCTATATTCGAGCATTTGCTTACTCACCTTGAATTTTTTAGCCAATGCTTCTAAAGGTCCCTCATCGTCTATATCAAACTCTTTGGTGAGGAATTGATCAAGTAAGAAAGATGGTAACAATAATTCTGCAGCAAATTTATTAGCTTCAATTTCAATAGTGTCAGTTCCAGAGGAAGCCACATTATCTCTCATCAATATTTTGAACTGCTTATCTACATGAACTTCATTTTCAAGAATATTTCTGTGCATTACTAAATGTCCAAGCTCATGAGCGATGGTGAATCTCTGTCGGTTGGGGTGATGTAAAGAATTTACTCCAATAATGGGAGTTCCTTCTTTAATAAATACCATTCCTGATAGTTCATCATCAAGAGGAGAAAATTTGAGCTGAACACCCATGGCCTTAGCAATTTTATCAACTGGTACTGGGGAGCTACGGATATTGTGGGATTTGAGTAAATCAATTGCCAAATCTTTAGGGTTTACGGGGTTTACGGGGTTAGCGGTAGTCATATGCGGGGTCTCAATTTGAATTAGGTCATTTCTCAATTAATCGAGCTAGTTGATCTTTTTGTTGAGCATTTAGTGGTACTGAGAAGGATAAGTTAATTGATTTATCTGAAGTGTTCGTCGGATCTAATGGTGCAAGGAAATCGCTAATCTCCAATTCTAAAATTTTAGCGAAACTATAAAGTTGGTGTACCAATACACTTTGCCGGCCAACTTCAATGCTCGCTAGAGATGCCCTGGACATAAAAAGTTTAGAAGCCAATACCTCTTGGGTCATTTT
>JANOXZ010000573.1:0-4915 GCA_031418695.1 Synechococcales cyanobacterium VAR_35_metabat_10 | reverse complement strand
AGCAAAAGGTAGTTTCAGGCCACTAAGGATGCCCTAAATGTCTTAACCACCGGCCAAGATAATTGTCACGGCCTCTAATCATTACAGAGAAACGGTTTCAGCCTTAGCGTACTATTTTTTCCGAATTCTGCGACGACCCCTTCATGAGCAAAACATCACAGAACCCTTTCACAGCAACAAACACTACTAAATAAGAATTATAAAGCTTACACACCCACACATTATATTTGCGTTCATCCGATATAAATCCGATAAAATTGGATACCTGGATTAGGCCATGATACAATCAAAGTACTTGTGAGCCACCCAGCAGTAACATTTTGAGGTTTTAACATGTTCGCCAAGATTAACCAGAATGAAGAATCCCAAATTGCTGGATTGTATCTAGGCTGGGTTGTTCCAGACGATGGACAGTGGCAACCATTAATGAAAACTGTCAAAACAAACAGTGAATATCATTCCATCCATACTCGCGCTTATCAACGGCTGGCACTTCAATACAAGGGGATGGCTTACCTGCTTTCTCTGCCAACATTTCATGGAGAAGCAACTACCCCTACCATCCCAGATGTTTTCAATAATAGAATGCCACGTCAGCGACCTGATGTAGAGCGTAGATGCCAGTTTTTAGGGCTGCCTTACCCGAATATTGATCACATGGCTTTTGTGGCGAGAACTGGGGGAACTATTGTGGGTGATGGTTTTGATGTCTGCCCAATTATGGAACCTAATTCGCAGGGAGATTACCAGTTCTACTGTCTATTGCATGAGGTCGATCGGGATGTTAGGGCAAAGCTTTGGCATCAACCAGAACTTCAATATACTGTGGTGTCTGGACAGCGAACGATTGTTACTGCATCTGGTGATTATTTGGGATTGTTGCCTCCTTACTTTTCTTTGATGGGTGATAATTTTACTGAGATTAAGCTCATCAATGTTAGTGATGATTTTTACCTTGGGGATCATACATTGGTTTCCGTAACTACTAAGGTCAATATCTATGCCCATCCATGCTTTGAGCTAGCTTCTGAGAGGGTGGCTGCGTGACCAAGTTTTCGGTAATAGCTATTCCCGCAGAGGCGCTAATTGGTGCGGAGGTTGTGGAGGGGGGAGCGGCAGAAAAATACAGGATGGATGTGCCAGGAATCGGTGCAGTTATTCTGAAAAATGATGATGAAAGCCTTAATGGGGCTTGGGTTGAGAAAATCACCAGTGAGCTGGCAGCCTTCGCTGGTATTCCTGCTGCAATTTATGAATTGGCTGAATTGCCGGGTGAAACCAAGGCTATTATCAGCCCAAATTATTTGCGGGCTGGTCACTATGAGCAGTCGGGTAAAATGTTACTGAGCCAGCATTTTGGCCAGAAGAACTACCCTTACACGATCGATACGGTCTTCTCAACCATTGATGCCAATGATATCGCGCTCCCAGAAGGTTACATTCCTCCTGAATCTGTTACGAGTGCTGTTGAGCTACTGGCTGGATATCTCATTTTTGATTACTGGGTGGACAACATCGATCGACACTATGAAAATTGGGGAATTCAGATCGATTTGGTTACTGGCAGGAAAGAGCTACTCCCCACCTATGATCATGGTTTGAGTCTCGGGTTTTTGTTATTTGATGAGGAGTGCATTGGTTTGTCTCCAGCAAACCATGTGCAAAACCAAACCTCGGCTTTTTTTGGCGATCGAGGTAGGAGTTTGAGTATGAATGGGATGTTGGCAGAGATTGTTGCGGCTAAGCCGGAGGTTGCTAAGACTTGGATTGAGAGGATTGCAATGATTGAGCGAGATGCTGTTGTTGATTTGTTTGATCGAATCCCTGATGGCTGGATCAGTGATGAGAAAAAGTTGTTTGCCATCAATCTATTGGAGTTTAACCGCCAGCAATTAATTACTGTGCGGAACTCATTGTGATATATCATGCCGAAGAAAGTCGCTCACAACTGTTTCCAATGCTCCAAGCTGAGTCACGATGAGGCTCTGACTAAATCCTGCTGGGATGCCGATCGATGTCCAAACCGCCGACATTACCAGCGAAACAAAGAGCGCATCAGCCAGCAGCGCCGCTCTTTGAAGACCCAAGCAAAACTATTAGATTCCCCGGAGAGATCGACAACTATTGAGATCGATCACCCGATTTGCACCGCTGCCAGCATCATTTTCTATCGAGAGCGTCAGGATGCCCCGGTTCACGCGATCGCTGCTGAAATTTGGCAGGGCAACAGGAAGGTGCTGGACGTAAAACCTATGCACTGCCTTGGTCTGTCTCCGGCTCAGGTGGTGGAGATGCTGAAGGAAATCTTGAGCGCTTGTTCAAATGAGCTTGAGGTGGAGCTGGCTAAGTTTGCCAGCAAAGTCGAGCTACATCCGAGTCTGTGTCCTATTCGGCCATGCCCGTTATGCGATCGAACGCCAAACACGAGCAACACCAACAATTAGAGCTAGACCTGTGGCAGATCTTCGCCGTTGCCCAGGCCACACCAGCTACTGCGGATATGGTGATGCTTTGCGCCCACCTTGAGGGCTTGGATTTAATTGATGGTGCGCGAGCGATCGGGGAAATTGGTGAAATCTTTCGATCGAAGGCTGAAATTGTTCTCGCTGAGATTGCCGCGACTTACTTGCCCCAGGAAGAGCCGGTGATTGATGATGACCTGTGGGCGCATTTGTATCTGCGGACTTTCGTTTTGAACGATGACCACCTGTATTTGGAGTCGGAGCATTATTATCCAGAGGAGCGGCAGTCGGTAATTAAATTGGGTTCGGAAGCCGATCTTTTGGTGGCTGATGAATTGCATAAGATTGAGGCATTGAAGCAGATTTTAGACAATGCTCACAGTGAGGATATTCCGGCTTGGGCGGCTAAGGTGCGGAAGGTGATGGCCAAGGTTGGCGAGATTTCGCTGCTGGATTTGCAGAGGCGATCGCGGTTGTCTTTGTTGGATTTGTGGCTTGGGCTGCTGTTGGGTGATACTGGGTGTTCTGTGGAACGAAGTGGGGGCGGAGATGGCGAGGGGTTTTATCGACGTGATGGGATTTTGGTTGCGACTTTTGTTGATGGAATGTGAAAGGGGCTTTTTTACCTTGCCAGAAGAGGGTTTTGATTGATTTTAAATCTTCATCCCTGACTGGAGGATCAATTGCAGCAATTTATCCTCCAGTCGATCCATAGCTGACTTCTTCGGCACGAATAAATTCTCGATCTCGGATAGTTCATCAATATTCGATAAGCTAATACCCAATAAATAGAACTGGCCATCGCTATCGATTCGGATGTCCCAATACTCTGTAAACTGACGAATCGCTGCTTCACCGCTGACAACAGTGCCCCGAGGTAAAAGACTGAAGTTTATCATTTCAGCATTAATTTGTACTCGAAAGAAACCAGAATTATCCTTGGATTCATAGGTCAAAGTAACCATTTCGTTTACTTTTAGACGATAGATAACGTCGAGTCCCCCCCGGAAAGCACGCTGAAAGCGATCGGATTGCTGCTCATAAAATGGCACATTTAGATATTCAGCCATCAGCTCGAAATTCTTCTGAGTCCAATCCTGTTGATAGCGAATAAAGAGATCACAAACTCCTTGAAAAAGTTTCTGTTTGCTGATGAAATCTTGGTATTCATTTTCAGGTGAAGCAGGAGCTAGAGGCATTAATTTCCATATTTCACTATTCCTAAAAAACTGCATAGAATAAGTATTAGTAAATTGTGGATGAATGGATCTCATGAATTCAATTAATTCCGGATCGCTGGTGAATTTCTTATCCCAAAATCGAATCAAGTTAGAGATTTCACGGTAGAAGGCAATCGGCAATAGCACTAAAATCAAAACTGCCAGAAGTTGCAGTAAGCCGTAGAATGATTCTTGGGTTAATGACACAAGCACCCCGTCATGACCACCACTATTTATATAACTACCACTATTCACATAACCACCGCCGCCCCCATAACCGCCACGGGCGTATGCTATATCTGTTCCCCAAAAGGACACGAACAACAAAGTAGCGAGACAACATTGCAAAATGTGAGTAAGTTTATTAGTCATTTTTATCCACTGGCTGAGAATGACTCTCACTAAAAAATAAGTTATACTCCCAGAATAACGAAAAGATTCAAAACCAACAACCGAGACTCAGTAATCCTTCCACGGTGATAGCTAAGATTGGGATGATACGGGCTGTTCTGTGCAGCGCGGTTTAGGTGAGGACGACGAGAGATTCCATAGGCGCGGTGGGGTTTTGGTTCTGGGGATCGATAGCTCCGCTTGCGCCAAAGGCGATCGGTCTTGATGAATTACGTGGGGATTAGATGGAAAACCGTCAATCTAATCACTTGTTGGACGTAGTTTAAAGTCTGCTTGTAGAAGTTGAAGTGAAGCAGATCAAAGGAAATGGTCAATGCTAAACTGTGCTAAAATAATTTTTAAATCTCTGCGATGCAGCATTCTCAATAAGCGGTTAACTCCACTAGGTAATGTTCTGGACCTTTAGACTCATACCAACGAACCGAACTCATAACGGTTAAAATTCAATGTTTTAACGCGGCTAAATTCGTCTCCAAATCAAGGTATGAAAAAAGATAGGCTACTCAATAAAATGTTCCGCTTAAAACTGTCGTTTTACAGCCTTGTTACCTTACTCGCTCTTACTACTAGCTGTACAGCTCTTCAGTCTGGACTTAAGATCGAAAACTCACCCTCGCCCATACTGGTCGATCCTAGTTTGGCACAATCACCATCAGAACCAACTCAATCAAAGTACTTCACGGGTGCGTGTGACTTTCTACAGAGAAAAATTAGAATAGAGAAATAGCAGTAAAACCAGAGGTGGTATATGAATACCGAAGATCAGGAAAGACTAAAGCAAAGCGTAAATGACATTGCAGCAATCCTTTACAAAAACACACC
>JANOXZ010000572.1:0-6211 GCA_031418695.1 Synechococcales cyanobacterium VAR_35_metabat_10 | reverse complement strand
TAGAACTAGAAGTATCGGCGGCGGAGTTGGCAACTCGACGTGCTCAGTGGCAAGCTCCGGCACCTCGTTATCGCACGGGTGTTTTGGGTAAATATGCCAAGCTAGTTTCTTCTAGTAGCTTAGGTGCTTTGACTGATCTAGATTTGTTTTGATTTTTGATATAGAGGTGTGTGACAAGTCAGTAAACTGGGTAATCTAAAAATAACTCTATGACCTGTGCGGTCGCCGGAAATTATTTTTGCGTTAGGAACTCCAATGCCGACTTCCACTACCACACCCTCCCATTCCAATATCCCTGATTCTTCGCCATTGGTTGGTGCAGCACCGGTTTTGGCGGTAGTTGCTGGTAGCCTGTTTTTGTTGTCTGTGGCTTATGCTGTCAAAAATTTTAAAAAATTCTCGGCATCTTCCTCCAACAATATGGTTCAACGGTTTTTGAAGGAGCAAGTACCAGAAAATGATATTCGGCAGCATCGCCGTGATTTGACCAATTTAAAATATTTAGTGCAAAAAGCTGAAAATTTAGACAGCGAGAAATTTCAGAATAATGAATTCTCGATGTTTTCTAAAATCAAGAGCTATATTGCTCATAATGTGTATGAATATGCTGATTTAAATGCGGTAGTAGATATGCTAAATGTAGCGATATCTGCCCAGAGAAGTTTTGCGGCTATTTATCAGATAGAGTCTCAATTTCATAGTAAACCTCAACAAGATTTTTATGATTATGTTACTCATTACTTAAATAAAGAAGAACTAGATAGAATTGAATTAAGAAAGAAAGTATTGCGCAAAGCTGAGGCCGTTTGTGGCGAACTAAAAACCGAAGAAGGCAGAGCAGCGATCGCCACCTATGCTTCAGAGATAGTCAAGGTTTCAGAAAATGACTTTGGAGTGGAGCTGCTGCGATTATTTAAGAAAAATCACATGTCAGATTATTCGATCATCGGCAAAATCGGCGAGTCGATCGATCGCTTAGATGGGGCGAATCTAGTCGATTTAGATGGTTTGATGTTGATGGTTTTAGAAAAATCTAATGCCTTTGAAAAAATTGGTGCAGTGCTAGATTTAAAAGAAGAAGCTAACTCTCCAGATACTCATCGGAAAGTTTTGCAGTTTATTGGACTGAAGAAGCGCTATCAGGCATCTTATGCCAAATTCCAAGATTTGCTGGCCACTGTTAAAGAGTTTCACCGTTATTATCAATCAATCAGCGCCATCCGAGCCAAATATCCGGCTAAAACCTATCGTATTCCGGTTGAGTTCACGGTCGAGTTGCCCGGTTTAAAGCTATATAAGAAGTATATGGCGGTACATGATGGCTACCAAGATCGTCCGGTAGATCAACTAAGTGCTTTAGCGGCCAAGGCTGCGGAAGTAAATGATGACTCTAAAAAGCTGTTCAAAAATGGTTGGGATCGAGCCAAGTTATCGAGTATGGCTTTGCAACCTAAGTAGGAATTTGTAAATTAGTCTGACGGGCTATGATGTGGGCAATGGTTATTTACCCAGCTTATGGCACTTTTTCTTTCTAAACTTTTTCCGCTGCTGTTTGTCTATCCTCTGGGCATAGCTAGCCTTTTGCTGGTGGTGGCGCTGGTGATGATCTGGCGTAAATCTCGGTGGTCGGCAATCCCGATCGGTCTTTCTTTAGCTGTAATTTGGCTATCGAGTAATGTGTGGGTGGTGAATGGAATGCTGCAATCTTTGGAGTGGCGGCATATTCCCGCGGGTGAGTTGCCTAAAGCTGAGGCGATCGTATTACTGGGTGGTGCTACTCGATCGGTGGCTTATCCTAGAGTGAATCCAGATCTGCGGGAACAGGGCGATCGGGTGACTTATACGGCGCAGCTCTATAAACAGGGTAAGGCTCCTTTGATAATTATTAGTGGTGGGCGAGTTGATTGGATGGATGGGGGTGAGCCGGAGTCTGCGGATATTTCGAAGATGTTTCAGAAAGATTATGATATTCCAGCAGCAGTGATTATCGAAGATCCTACTTCGTTGAATACCTATGAGAATGGGGTAAATGTGCAGAAAATTATGAAAGAGCGCAACATCAAAAAGGTGTTGTTGGTCACATCGGCTTTTCACATGCCTCGATCGGTGCGAATTTTCCGCAAGCTAAATATAGAAGTAATTCCGGCTCCCAGTGATTATTTAATTTCTCAAAACGAGTTAGATGAACCGTTTCGTAGTGTAGAAGCCTTTATTTTGGGGATTATTCCTAATACCGAAAAACTAGATAAGTTTACGGTGGCTTTGAAGGAGTATGTGGGGACTTGGACTTATATTCTCAAGGGCTGGGCTTGATTGTTGCAAAACTCTACGTATTAATTTTCGCCGATATACTGAGTAGGGGGGATATACTGAGCAGGGGGATAGACTCCCCTAAATTTGGAAAATTCTGTCGATCGACTATGAGGTGGCGATGAACGCTGGTATTGACTTACAAGGAACTTTTATCGAATCCCTGGTTGATTTTGGGATTACCAGTGAGCTGGCCAAGGTGCTATGGATGCCTTTCCCGATGGTGCTGATGCTGATTGGCGCTGTTTTTGGGGTGTTTGTGAATGTGTGGCTAGAGCGCAAGGTGTCGGCGGCGGCGCAGCAGCGAATTGGCCCAGAGTTTGCTGGCCCTTTGGGGGTGTTGCAGCCGGTGGCCGATGGTTTGAAGCTGCTGTTTAAGGAAGATATTTCGCCCGCTAACTCTGATCCTTATTTGTTTACGATCGGGCCAATTTTGGTAGTACTACCAGTGTTTCTGTCTTATCTGATTGTGCCTTTTGGTCAGAATTTGGTGGTTACTAACATTACTACCGGGGTGTTTTTGTGGATTGCTTTGTCTAGCATTGCGCCGATCGGGCTGTTGATGTCGGGCTATGCCTCTAACAATAAGTATTCGTTGTTGGGTGGCTTGAGAGCGGCGGCGCAGTCGATTAGCTACGAGATTCCATTGGCGCTGGCGGTGTTGGCGGTGGTGATGATGTCGAATAGTTTGAGTACGATCGATATTGTAGATCAGCAGGCCGGGATGGGGATACTGTCTTGGAATATTTGGCGACAGCCCTTTGGGTTTGTGGTTTTTTGGATTGCGGCGTTGGCAGAGTGCGAACGGTTGCCATTTGATTTGCCAGAAGCTGAGGAGGAGTTGGTAGCAGGGTATCAAACCGAGTATTCCGGGATGAAGTTTGCTTTGTTCTATATTGCTTCTTATGTAAACTTGGTGCTGTCGGCGCTGTTTGTGGCAATTTTGTACTTGGGCGGCTGGTCGAGTCCGATTCCGATCGAGCTGATTGCTAATTTGATTAATGTTGACCCCAACAGCGCTTGGTTACAAGTTTTGGATGCTTCGTTGGGGATTACCATGACGGTGCTGAAGGCTTATATGTTGGTGTTTTTGGCGGTGCTGACTCGTTGGACTGTGCCTCGGGTACGGATTGACCAGTTGTTGAATTTGGGTTGGAAATTCTTGCTGCCGATCGCTTTGGCTAATTTGCTATTGACTGCGGCGCTGAAGATTTCTTTCCCAGCTTTTTTTGGTGGTTAAGAAAATCGACTGATTTTTGCTCGACTAATATTTTGCATTGGTCTGCTCAAAAGCGATTTTAAAGAAAAAAGCTGAAGATTATTCTTCAGCTTTTTTCTTTAAAACTAATAGGTCGGGGTGTTAAGGTGTTGATGATTATTGACTTTTAAACCATCTGTTGTTGTTTTAACTACCATAATTATTTGGCACGTTAAAAGGCAGTAGGTCGCCCTCTCTAACGGTGCCAGCAGGAAAACCACCGGGGGGAATGATGTAAGGTGAGCAATTAATGCGTAAATCGTCACAGACACGGAGACTGATTCTTCTTTCGGCAGTGCCAGCTTTAGAATTGATGTTGGTAAGCAACACTCGAAACTCTTCGCCGAAGGGATGGTTGCCAGCAGGGCCTCGACAAAGACCGGGGACGATCGCACAGGCGGGACCAAAGCCATCAGGAACATAGTGTTCGCCATCTGCCCAGATCGCGCCGTGATAGTTAGTGCCCGGTGCAGAAATTTCGACGAATTTACATTTGGTCTTGCAATTTTCTTTGCGGAAACCGCCGCCAGTGATACCACCAGATACTTGACGGCCTAAGTCTCTCTCATCTCTTTTAGAATTGCCGAGGGGCAGATCAAATTTGCCTAGTTGCACTCCGGCGGCATAAGAGATAGATTGGGGCAGTTGAGACATAGCGATTTTGTTGAAACCAACTGCTTTGAAGTCGTTGGCCACCAGTTGATTAACGCCAGGAACAACTGATAAGGGCTGTTTAATGAGGGCAGGAAGGGCGTTAGCTACACTGAAAGATTGAAGGTTTTGGATGGGGATGTTGCCGAGGGAATAGTTACCAAATGAAGGGATGGCAGCTACTACTTTGTTTAAGGCAACGTTGGCGGTTTGCTGAATAATTTTTTGGGGATTGAGTAGGTCATTAGGAACCAGGTTGCCAATGCCTCCAGCATTTTGAATTAAGCTATTCAAAGACTGTAGTGGTTGCAGATTACCAAGATTAACTTGCTGAAGCAAGTTTTGAGTGAGAGCACTTTGGATTAGAGGTAAATTAGCTAAAGGCTGGTTTTGGTAAAAATTATTGAATTGTTTGCCCAGCAGGGTGGCTGGAGAAATAAGCCCATAAAATTTTTGTAGCTGATCAGCACCAATTTTATTGAGATCTAACCCATTGATTTTGGCTATGCTTTGGATGCTGGTTTGATTGATGCCTAGGGCACTTAAACTACCGATCGGGATGATTTTGTCAGCAGAGATGCTGCTACCGGTTTGGCAGTTAAGAGGGATATTTTGTTGAGCAAGCTGATTCTTTAGGCCGCTGGTACAGATAGTTTTGGGTAGTTGGTTAAGAGGTGTGTTGAAAAAGTTGTCTAGTCCTTTGGGTAAGGGCAAAGAAGCAGCACCGACTGGCCGTAGCCAGTGGATGCTGAGACAAAACAGGATAGTGGCACAAACAATAGTCCACCGTTTGAGCCAGGTTTTCATGGTTGTAGTTAGAAATTAATAGATTGGTTGACAAATACTCTGATAGTGCGACCTTTAGGAATTTGGTAGACTTTGGGCTGGCTGGCTAGTTGAGCCAATGCCTGCTGGTTGCGCTGAGTCCAGATGCCGGGGATATCTTTGAAACCGCCTTCTAACAGCGCACCCAAGACGTTTGGATCGCGGTTGTTGATAATGTTGGTGCTGCTAGAGCCAAAGCCGGAGGTGTTGGAGCTAAATGTGCCGCTGGGGCGGTTCAAGACTTGACCAACGGTGTTCAGGGCACCACCCAAAACAGTCATGTAGTCACGACCAGCGATTTGGTCTTCGCGCTTAAAGTAGTCTTCGCCCACTAGCAATCCGTTGTTTTCGTCGTGAATGACGATCGCGCCGGGTGGGGTGGAGTATTCTCTGCCTTGAATAATTACTCCAACTACGTCTACTTCAACCAAACTATTGTTGCTGTTGCCAATGCTACTATTTCCGCTGTTACTCGGTCTGGCCATTACAATTAGCTGGGTGCCAGCGGGTAGAGCTTCCCGTTTGTTGTTAGCCAGTAGTGGTTCTTCTAGTTTGGCGACAAATTTGGCTCCGTTGGCGCTCTCGGCTCCCCAAAGAATAGGAGTAAGGGTGGTGCCTTTGGCAGAGGTGCCAGTTAAGAGACTGGAGGCGAGTGGTCCGAGCGCACCGGATGGAGTTACAGGATTAAGAGCTGGGCTATTTTGGCCAGGGGCAGCAGGCACCGGCTGACTTAAGACTGAGTTATTTGGGGCAGGTGCAGCGGGCACCGGCTGATTTAAAACTGGGTTATTTTGGGTAACGACTTGGGTTTTGTTGATCTGATTGACTGGGCTGCTGCTCGCCGGTTCGCTGTTGCCCAAGTTCAACGACATTTTGGCATCTGGAAGACCAGCTAGAAGTAATTTGCTGTAGTTGTAGGCTGGTCGGGTGCTGAATTCTACGGCCTGCGGTAGTGGTTGAGCTATACCTATAGAGGTTTTGGTGCTGGCGACTTGGATGCCAAATGGAGCTGGTTGGACAATGTCGGTCAGGGGGGAGTTTGGTGAAACTAGTCCACTGCTTGTACTTACGTAGCTATTTATAGTGTCATTGCTGGCGATAAGATTGGTGCTTTTGTTTGTCTGGGAATTTGCTATTGTAGTGATGCCTGGTGCAGGGACTATTTGT
>JANOXZ010000571.1:0-5891 GCA_031418695.1 Synechococcales cyanobacterium VAR_35_metabat_10 | reverse complement strand
GACTCTGCATTTAGATGAGGCGCAACAAGTAATCATTGAGGCCAAGTTTGATGGCGAAGGCTGCGCGATCGCTCTATCTTCGGCAGATTTGATGGCAGAGGCTCTGCGGGGTAAAACGGTGGTGGAGGCTCTAAAGATGATTGAGGGCTTTCAGGGAATGATGCGCGGTGACTTTGAGTTTCCGCACGAGCTGCGCAAGCTAAATGTACTCAAGGGCGTTTCTCAGTTCCCCGTAAGGATCAAGTGTGCTAATTTGGTTTGGCATACCCTGCGGGCTGCCTTGCAGTCAACCGGGGCAGTAGTAGTAAGCAACGAAGCGGAATAATATGTTTTCTCCCCAGTCTTTTTTGGAATATGCCAAGTACAGCGGCATTGCCACGGTGGCTCTGGCTGTTTTAACAGTTTTGGCTTTGTTTTTGGCTTGGGGCTTTAAGTTCCGGTTGGTGGGCATAACTGGTTTTATGATTGTGATGACCGTGGGTTTGTTTGGCCTAAGCTTTGGTTTGTCTCCCCGATCGGCTTTTCCGGGAGCGGTGCGTTACGCGGTTATTTACGATAACAGTACTAATCAAGCGGTAATTGCGGTGCCCAATCGCAAGATTACTACTGAGGCGGCAGCAGCGACATTGAAGCAGGCGGCTACTGATCTCTATTCTTTCGGTCGGGTCGGTGATGCTGATGGCAATATGCATATTCGGATGCGATCGATTTTGCATCCGCAGCCAGGGGTTTCTGAACCGCTGTATTTGGGTGAGGCTAAGCGCAATTTGACTAGTCGCGATGGTGCTCAGTTAGAAGTGGTGCTCAATGAAAAAAACTTAGCTAAGTTAGCTGGATGATGACTTTTAAAGAGGAACAGCATACTTGTTCAAAATATCTATTCCCACAAATTCCAAAGCCTTTTCATGGGTCGCCGCCAAATCCACCAAAGGCGCAACACCATCCTCCATCGCCTCCTGCCAACGCACCGCACACAAACACCATTTATCCCCCGGCTTCAACCCCGGGAATCCATAAGCTTCTATAGGCGTACTCAAGTCATTCCCCATCGCCTTCGTATACACCAAAAACTCCGCCGTCATCACCGCACAAACCACATGCCGCCCTGCATCCATTGGCCCTGTCCGGCAAAACCCATCTCGATAAAACCCCGTCATAGGAGCCGTGCAACAGCACAGTAGCTCTCCACCCAAAACATTACGTTCATTAATTTCCATTAATTTCTGATACCTATAATCTCAGTGATGCTTATAAGGAAATCGTCGCTGCACAACGCAGGTTAACAACTCCGTGAATCATTACTTTATTATCATGCGATAAAACTTAGAATACAAACTACACCAAATTCAACCAGTCAAACATCTGTTCGATCAATAGCTCTAAAGACTTAGCAAAACCTGGCACCGGTAAAATAGCCCCAGGCTCATCCACCACCTCAGCACTATAACCAGAGCCACTTACCACCACCGATCGATCATCCGGATCAATCAACCAACCCATCTGCGCCCCATGCGCCAAACAGTGATTAATATTCTTCAAAACCTTATTGGCACTTTGTCCTGGTGATAACACCTCAATAGTCCAATCAGGAGCGATCGTAAACACATTTTCGATTTCCCCCGCATTCGTCGGAACCCGAGAATTTTCAAACACCGCTATATCTGGCACAATCGACCTGCCCCCAAAAGTACAACGCAGCTCAGTAAAAGGCACCGCAATACCCTGACGCTTCAAAACCAAAATCAGCTCAGTCGATAACTCACTCTGAATAATACTGTGATGAGCTTGAGGCATAGGCTTCTGAATAATTTGACCATCAATATACTCACTAGCTGGCTTGGTTTCTGGTAATTCCAAAAACTGCTCCAAAGTGATTTGTCTAATAGGGGTCTGAACCATTAACGATTTCCTCCCAAAATTCTTAATAACATTATGTCTTAACAGTGCAAGCATCTCTGCAAATCGGCGTTAGAATAACCTAAAAGTATTCCCCAGACCGCGCCCTCGATCATGATAGATATCCCAAAACTACTCGCCACCGAACTCTCCCTGCGCCCCCACCAAGTACAGGCCGCCCTCGAACTCTTTGCCGAAGGAGCCACCGTTCCCTTCATCGCCCGCTACCGCAAAGAGCGCACTGACACTATGGACGAGACTCAGTTGAGAGATTTGAGCGATCGATTTACCTACCTCACCGAATTGGTCGATCGGCAAAAAGTAATCCTGGAATCGATCGAATCTCAAGGCAAACTCACCCCCGAACTCCGTCTGCAAATTGAAGCCTGCCTGCAAAAAACCGAATTAGAAGACCTCTATCTACCTTACAAACCCAAACGCCGCACCAAGGCCATGATCGCCCGGGAAAAAGGACTAGAACCCTTCGCTCAGTGGCTCAAAGCCCAAAACCAACCTTCAGCCGCCCCTGCATCACTAGAAACCGCTGCCGCCAAATACATCGATGAAGCCAAAGGAGTCAAAACCGCCGCCGAAGCCCTACAAGGCGCATCGGATATCTTAGCCGAAGAAATTGCTGACACTGCCGAATTCCGTGCTTATCTAAGAGAATTTTTGTTGAACAATGGTAGTTTCGTCTCCAAAATCAAAGCCGCCCACCCGGAAGGTACTACTAAATTCGAGATGTATCGTAACTATAGTAATCGCGTCAAAAACATTGCTGCCCATAATCTATTAGCCCTTTGTCGTGGTGAACAAGAAGAAATTCTAGATTTTGCGCTGGTCTGTGATGAAGATGTAGTCCAAGAATATTTACAAAGTCGCATTATTCGCAGTAAAGATGCGCCTCTGCGAGATTTTTACCGCAAAACGATCGAAGATACCTGGCAAAGACTCCTCAAAAACTCCCTGATCAACGAAGTTCGCGGCATCAAAAAACAGGCTGCCGATCTAGAATCTATCCAAACCTTCGCGGCAAATTTAAAAGAATTGCTACTCTCCGCCCCTGCTGGTATGAAACCCACCTGCGCGATCGACCCCGGATTTCGCAGTGGCTGTAAAGTAGCAGTTTTAGATAACACTGGCAAATTCTTAGAATACCAAGCAATCTTTCCCCATACTGGCCAAACCGAAAAAGCCGCCGCTAGCCTATACCATTTATTAGAAAAATACCAAATCGAACTAATTGCGATCGGTAACGGCACCGCAGGCCGTGAAACCGATGATTTTATCGCTACAGTTTTACAAAAGATCGATCGCACGATTGTCAAAGTAATGGTCAACGAATCGGGAGCCTCCATTTACTCCGCCAGCAAAGTAGCGATCGAAGAATTTCCTGAACTCGATATCACCGTGCGCGGTGCCATCAGCATTGGTCGCCGTCTCCAAGATCCTCTTGCTGAGCTAGTGAAAATTGATCCAAAATCGATCGGTGTAGGTCAATATCAACATGATGTGGATCAAAAGCTCCTGAAAAAACAGCTCGACGAAACCGTCGAAAGCTGCGTTAACTACGTGGGCGTAGACTTAAACACCGCATCCAAAGAACTGTTAACATCAGTATCCGGCGTGACCGCAGCGATTGCTGGAAATATTGTGACCTACCGCAACGAAAATGGCGCTTTTGTCGATCGTAAGACTCTGCGCAAAGTACCCAAACTAGGGCCAAAGGCTTTTGAGCAAGCTGCCGGATTTTTACGAATTAGATCGGGCAAGAATCCCCTAGATAATACCGCCGTCCACCCTGAAAGTTATGGATTGGTGGAATCGATCGCCAAAGCCGAAAAAATCCCTTTGACCCAAACTACTCAAATTGCCGAACTACTTAAGAAAAATCTGCGTAGCTATATCACTGAAGCGATCGGCGAACCAACATTACGCGATATTATTAACGAGCTAGAAAAACCCGGTCGGGATCCCCGCGCCGAGTTCCGTTACGCCACTTTTAGTGCAGATATCAAAGAAATGTCTGACCTGGAAGTAGGCATGGAACTAGAAGGCATCGTAACTAATGTAGCTAACTTTGGCGCTTTTGTAGATATTGGAGTCCATCAAGATGGCTTGGTGCATGTATCTCAATTAGCCGATCGCTATGTCAGCGATCCCAAAGAAATTGTCAAAGTTGGCCAAGTAGTCCAAGTCAAGGTTATGGAAATCGACAAAGCCCTGAAGCGAGTAGCATTAACTATGAAGCATCGAGCCGTAAAAGAAACCGCAGTAAGAGAAACTAAAACTGAAACACCGGTTGCAGCGGTGCCTACGAGGGGGGTGTTTGATCGGGGGACACCACCACAAAACCAGCGACCAGCTCTACGCCGAGTCGATCCACCCAAACGCAAATAGTCACTATCATCAAGTACTCATTAATCTTGTTGCCTGGAATGATTTTATGATTATTTTTGTCAATTTTTATTGTTAGGAGTAATTTAATGACCTCGATCGCCCCGTTGTCTAAAATGACGATCGCCGAATATCTAGATTGGGAGCCTCGGCAAGAACAACGATATGAATATGTTTATGGCGATGTGTTAGCAATGACCGGTGGTACGGTGCCTCATAATGATATTGCCATAAATCTATTAACTTTATTATTACCAACTGTCAGAGCTAATGGCTGTCGCATTAACTTGGCAGATGTTAAGCTTTTAGTAAACAATGATGGTCTTTATTACTATCCAGATTTACTGATGAGCTGTCACCCACAAGATTTGAATGCTAAGAAGTTTATTCAATTTCCTGCACTCATTGTGGAAGTACTTTCACCAGGTACTGCGGATAAAGATCGGACTAATAAATTCGCAGATTATCAGGGTATTACTACCCTGCAAGAATATTTATTAATTAGTTCAGAGCGTATTGGTGTGGAATGCTATCGACGGGGTGAAGGGCGAATGTGGCTTTATTACCCATATAGTTCAGGGGATGAGATCGAATTGAAAAGCATTGGTGTTACAGTAGCAGTTAATGATCTGTATTTTGGAGTGAACTTTGAAATATGACAGTTGCACAGCCCCTTGTACTAGAGTCGCTCCCGATCAATCTCAGCACTCTGAAATTAACTGATGAGCAGTTTTCCCAGCTTTGTCTCTCTAATCCCGAGCTATCCTTTGAATTAACTGCCGCAGGAGTTTTAGTAATTATGGTACCAGTCGGCGGCGAAAGTGGAAAACGGGAAGCCAGCTTGATTACAGATTTAAGTATTTGGAATCGTCAAACCCAGCTCGGTGAAGTTTTCAGTTCTTCTACGATTTTTATCTTGCCCAACGGAGCAAAAAGATCACCTGATGCCGCCTGGGTTGAATTATCTCGCTGGAATGCTCTCAGTCCTAAGGAGCAAGGGAAATATCCCCCACTGGCACCAGATTTTGTTATTGAACTTCGTTCTCTTAGTGATAGTTTGTCTGAGCTACAGGCAAAAATGTTGGAATATATAGCTAACGGTGTGCGATTAGGATTTTTGATTAATCCCCATGATCGACAGGTGGAAATCTATCGAATCGATCAATCTGTGGAAATACTACAATTTTCAACGACAGTCAGTGGAGAGCAAGTACTCCCAGGATTTACATTAGATTTAAACTCAATTTGGTAGAACCTGATAATTCAAATCTCTGGCAGCGGCCTAGTAGACGGAACAATTGAAGGCGCAATGAAAGCAGGAATGGAAGCTTATTCTTAGTTAAATAAACTTCCACCGTAAGGTGATAAGGTAGTATCTCTAGCTCCAGCCGACTAGGTCTATTCTTAATCTAGCTAGATTTTGTTAGTAACCAACAGCAGAGCGGATTTTCTCGAAGCCTGTTCGATCACAGAAATCACCGAAGCTCTCAGCTCCTTGGCGATCTTGTTTAAACAGAGCAAAAATCGGCTTCAGGAAAGACTCCAAATCATTGATGTGCATTTTTTCGGTGTAAGGCTGTGCCAACCGCGTTTGATTG
>JANOXZ010000570.1:0-20009 GCA_031418695.1 Synechococcales cyanobacterium VAR_35_metabat_10 | reverse complement strand
GAAGTAAAATTGCTGCGCTGCACGATGGGTGCTATTTATGATGTGCTGGTAGATCTGCGCCCTACTTCTGCTACTTTTCGGCAGTGGACGGCGGTGGAGTTAACAGCTCGCAATCACCAACTGCTCTATGTGCCCGAGGGCATTGCTCATGGTCTTCAGACTTTGGTAGATGATACCGAAATCTTTTATCAAATGTCGGCTTTCTATGTGCCCGAGGCGGCGCGAGGGGTGCGGTGGAATGACCCCATTTTCGGGATAGAATGGCCTCTAACAGTGACGGTGATGGCCGATCGAGATCGACAATATCCAGATTTTGGTGATCAACAGATATGACAACCCTCCTTGACCCTCAGCAAAGCTATACCTTTAGCAAGATCTTTGACCTGCGACCTGAGTTGGATCTGTTGGTAAACGAGTTGGGCTATGCTCTGCGACGAGTGCCGCTAGCTTTACCAGTTTATGCTGGAGAGCTGGATCGGCTAGAGAATTTAACTCAACGCCTAGAAGAAATTTTGCCCTATGTGAACTTAGCTAACGAAGCTACTCGTCGAGAAGTGCTGATCTCGCCGATCGTGATGGAAGTGGTGCATTATACTCAGGCTCAACTGCGTATTGAGTATCCAGTAAAAGTCAGTAACCAACTTCAGGGTTATGTCGATTACCTACTGCGCACTCAGAGCCATTTGATTGTGATTGAGGCCAAGCAAGAAGATATGACTAATGGCTTTACTCAGTTGGCGATGGAAATGATTGCTCTTGATCAGTGGTCAGAGCTACCCGATCAACCAGAGATTATTGGAGCTGTTACCACTGGCAACCTGTGGCAATTTGGGCGGCTGAATCGATCGAGTAAAGTCATCGAACAGGGCTTAAACAGCTATCGAGTAACAGAAGATTTGGAGTCGCTAATGCGAGTTTTAATTTACGCTCTAAAAGATCGACAGTATCCTGACTTTCAGGGGTAACAGCTTATGAACAAAACGGTACTGGTGACGGGAGCGGGTGGCTTTATTGGCAGACATACTATTTCTCGATTGATTGATAGGGGCTTTGTTGTTCATGGCCTAACCAGATCAAGTAATCAACTTATCAAGTTACCCAACTGTTATTGGCACCAAGTTGATTTATTAAATGCAAATAACACCACCGCAATTATTAAAACTATTAAACCTAGTCATTTATTGCATTTGGCTTGGTATACTCTGCCAGGGAAGTATTGGTCATCGGTTGAAAACTTGCGCTGGGTGCAGGCAAGTTTAGAATTAGTGAGAAATTTTCACGAAGCTGGGGGGCAACGATTGGTCATGGCTGGAAGCTGTGCTGAATATAATTGGCAGCATGGATATTGTTCTGAAATGATCACTCCTCGTCAGCCTAATTCACTTTATGGCATATGCAAAAATTCCTTACAGGAAATGCTGCAATCTTATGGAACAGTTTCTGGATTGAGTATCGCTTGGGGGAGAATTTTCTTGTTATATGGCAGTCATGAGTTTCCGGGAAGATTAGTACCTTCAATCATTAAATCTTTACTGCAAGGTCAAGAAGCAAAATGCTCACATGGTCGTCAGATTCGAGATTTTATGTATGTAGAAGATGTTGCAGCGGCTTTTGTCGCTTTGTTAGATTCAAAAGTGTCTGGAGCTGTCAATATTTCAACGGGAGTCCCGATCACTATTAAAGATATCGCCACCCAAATCGCCGCAATTATTGGTAAATCAGAACTTCTTAAGTTAGGAGCAATTGCTGCGGCAGCTAATGATGTACCCTTATTAGTGGGTAATGCTGATCGTTTAAATGACGAACTTAATTGGCAACCGCAGTGGTCGATCGAACAAGGATTAGAGCAAACTATTGAATGGTGGCGACAGCAAGAACTTACCGGAAAACAATAATGACTAAAAATAGCTGCCCAATTTGTGCGACGAAGCAGGTTAAAACTTTCCTGCGCAGGCGTGATGTACCGGTTCATCAAAATCTGCCTTTTGCTGATCCACAGTCTGCAAAAAAAATTGCGCGTGGCGATCTAATGCTGGGAGCTTGTCAAAACTGTGGCTTTATTTTTAATCAAGAATTTGATAGCAGTAAACTGAATTATGGCAGTGATTACGACAATAATCAAAACTGTTCTGCGGCTTTCAACAACCATCTAGATAGTCTGGTATGTTCTCTCGTCGAAAAAAAGAACGTGCGAAACAGCACAATTGTTGAAGTGGGCTGTGGTCAAGGCGAGTTTATTAAAAAGTTGGTGGAGCCAATCAACTGGGGGAATCGAGGCTATGGCTTTGACCCCAGCTACATGGGAATCGCCACCGATTTAGATGGTAGGTTGCAGTTCCAGCAACGATACTACGGTGCTGATTGTGCCAATATTGCGGCTGATGTAGTGATTTGTCGTCATGTGATTGAGCATGTACCAGATCCGATGTCGATATTAGAAACAGTAGGACAAGCCCTTAAAGGTTCTACCAATGCTAAAGTTTTTTTCGAGACTCCTTGTGTAGAATGGATTCTGCATAATCAGGTTTTTTGGGATTTCTTCTATGAACACTGCTCTTACTTCACTGCTAATTCACTGCGTTATGCTTTCCAGTTAGCTGGGTTTCAGGTCGATCGGGTAGACCATATTTTTGGTGGTCAATATCTATGGCTCGAAGCTACCTATACTGGTCAGCACCGTTCTAAAGTGCCAGACTCATCAGAGATTTTAGAGTTAGCTCAAGACTTTCAGCAACATAGCGATCGCCTAGAAACAGAGTGGCGCGATAAAATACAGGCTCTTGGTCGGGTAGCTTTGTGGGGTGCAGGAGCAAAAGGTGTTACCCTCGCCAACTTAGTTGATCCACAGCATAATTTGATTGATTCAATTATTGACCTCAATCCCAACAAACAAGGCAAGTACATTCCTGGAACTGGACACCCAATCATTAATTATCAACAAACAAAAGAGCGTAACTTAGCTCATGCCATTTTAATGAATCCCAATTACTATGATGAAAACGTCGTATTATTAGAAAGCGCTAATTTGCCAATAAATCTAGTGAGATAAAATGCTCAATAAAAATATTAAATTCACAGTAATAATCCCTACTTGCAATCGTGCCGACACACTAAAATGGTCATTAAAAAGCTGCATAAACCAAGACTATGAAAACCTGGAAATCTTAGTCAGTGACAATTTCAGTCAAGATCAAACATTAGATGTTGTTAATTCTTTTCAAGATCAACGAATCAAATACATTAACCCTGGTAAACGGCTGGGAATGTCTAGCCATTGGGAGTTTGCACTGCAACATGCGACCGGTGATTACGTCAATTTTATTGGTGATGATGATGCAATGCTACCAAATGCATATACCAATCTTGATGAAATTATTAGTAGGTTGAATTGCCAAGCATTATCTTGGATTAAAGACGATTTTGTGTATTTTTGGCCTCGCACCGAGCATCCAAATTTGTTAAGTATTAGCTTATGGGGTAGTTCTGATATTATCGAGGTGAATTCCCAAAAAGCTCTAAATCAAGTTCAATCTTTTAAAACCAGTTATAGCTCGTTACCAATGATCTATTCAGGAGTCATCAACCGTCAATTAATTAATAAAATTGCTAGTTACTCAGGCACATTTTTTACATCGACAATACCTGATGTTTATTCAGGTGTTGCCGTTGCTTGCGAACTACATAGCTTTCACCGTTCTGGAACGCCATATTCGATGACGGGTTGTTCATCTCATAGTATTGGAGCTAGTGCATTAAATAGCGAGAAAAATGATCCTAATCCTGGAATTAACTTTTACAGAGAAAATGATCGACCTTTTCATAAAAATATTGCCTCTGCACCTTTAAATATTGAGATGTGTATAGCTGACTGTATTCTAATTGCTAAAGATACTTTGATTAATGATAAAGATCTAAAAATCGACTTTATATCGTTGATGAAATCTATAGTAAAATATGGCTATCAATACAGCCCATCAAAATATCAAGAATGTGTTTCAGCTATTCAGAAAATTGGAGAACTTAATAATCTTTCCATCATTGCTGAGCAGATAATTAATGATTTTCCTAATAAGCCATCAAAGCATAAATCTACTAATCTTTTGTCTAGAGCAAATAGTATTGGTACAGTTGCATATTTGAATTGTTCAGAGCTGGGAATTAAGAATGTTTATGATGCTGCCAATTTAGTTGCAAGCATTCTTGCACTTCATCAAGTAGGCTGCTTATCTCTGACTGGTAAAATCCGTAATTTCATCAGCTCTATTTTCAAGAAAACATATAATTTATGATTGAGTTTTTATATGCAATCAACTTCTATTGATTTAAAAAGTTACAAGACAATTATTTTCACTCATGGGGGAGGGCGATTTGGAAATCAAATGTTTTCTTTTGCTCAGGTACTAGCTTTTGCTTTTGAACATGAAAATATTGACATTATCAATATGTCTTTTTGGGAATATTCTGATCTTTTAGAACTAGTCAAACAAGGCTGTATTTACACGACATCTCGAAATTCAGATAGTTATAAATTCTGGCAATACCTTTACAAAGTCTGTAAACGTTTACATATTAAAAATGATAGCTTAATGAAAAAAATAATTATTTTTATTTTGTATTTCTATGGGAATAGTGCTTTTTCAAGTAAGCATCAATCTATTTTCAAAAATTCTAGTGAATTTCTAGTTGGCCAAAAAAATGAATCTTTCGATTTGGCAACTTTTAAGAGTTTTTCATTAATTAATAATAAAGAAGTTACGTTTTTATCAGGGTGGAATGTTTGTGATTGGAAACTAGTCGAAAAGCACCAACAAAAAATTCGTGATTTCTTAAGAATTCGCCAAGATTACATGAATATTAGCAACACTTTTATTTCAAAGAAACGAGAGGAATATGATTTTTTGATTGGGGTAATGATCCGGCAGGGCGACTACGAATCCTGGGAGAATGGCCGCTATTATTTCCAGGCTAATCAATACTCAAAGTGGTTAGATCAACTAAGTAAAATATTTTCTCGGCATGGGAAAATAGGATTTATCATTGCTTCAGATACTGTCCAAAAATCATGTGATTTCAATAGTCAAAGTATACACTTTACTACTGGTATCGCTGGAGGATCTGGGCATTACCTGGAAAGCTTAATACAATTATCTTTGTGTGACATAATAGTTTCTCCTCCTAGCACCTTTTCAATGTGGGCGGCGTTTATTGGGAACATTTCAATGATGCCACTACTAAATGCAGACCAAATTTTAAAAGAAGAGCAACTATTGAAAAAAAACTTGTTCGACTTTGTGAATATTGAGTGTTAAGATTATTTATTAGTTCGCTTACTCTAATCTCACTGATTAAAATCATGAAAACAGCAGTTGCATTGTTTATTTTTAATCGGCCAGATACTACCACCAAAGTTTTTGAAGTGATTCGTCAGGTACAGCCACTCAAGCTATTGGTTATTGCAGATGGCAATAGACCAAATCACCCTACAGATTTAGAAAGATGCACAGCCACCAGAGCCATAATTGAACAAGTAGATTGGCCTTGTGAAGTAATTACTAACTATGCAGACAGTAATTTGGGCTGTATGCAGCGTGTTTTTAGTGGCTTGAACTGGGTTTTTGAGCAAGTTGAAGAAGCAATTATCTTAGAAGATGACTGTCTGCCGCATCCCAGCTTTTTTCAATTTTGTGAAGAGCTACTAGAAAAATATCGGCATGATTCTAGAGTCGGCATAATTTCTGGCCAAAACAGTTTATTGGGTTATCAACGAAATACTGATAGCTACTATTTTGCCCAGATTCCTTATATTTGGGGATGGGCAACCTGGCGCAGCCGTTGGCAACTATATGATTTCAAGATGAGTCAATGGCCACAAGCCAGAGATGGGCAGTGGTTGAAAGATATTTTCAAAGAAAATGCTGTGGCTGAGTCATGGATAAGTACCTTTGAGCATAACTATGAAGGCTTTTTTAATGCTTGGGATTATCAATTAACTTTTACTTCATTAGTCAATAACTGGTTGAACCCAACAGCTAATGTTAATTTAGTAACTAACATCGGATTTGGAGAAGGAGCCACTAACACTAGCGAAACCGGCAGCATTTTTGCAGACTTAGCAGCACAAGAAATCTCCTTTCCATTGCAACACCCACAATTAATGGTGCCTGATCGCACCTCCGAACTACGAGTTTTTAAAAAGAAATTCCATGTGCCCATTACTCTCAAGTTTGATCGAGCAATCCGTCATTACCGGAAAAACAGATCTAATAATCTTTAACCCTCGACATATCTATCAAACCATTGATTCTTACTATTTGTGGTCAAGAAAGTTATGTATCAATTGTGGTCTACCATCTACATTATGGTAATATCGAGGAGATCAAAAGTCATACCGTAGCAAATTTAAATAATCTGGGGATTGAAATGGATCTAACACTATATGGGATGCTGTATTTAGATGAATCAGACAATATCAACATTAATATCAAAATCAAGAACTTTAAACAGAAATTAGATTTGTATTTGAGTGATGCAGCGACTCTTGCTAGATCATTGAAAGATAAAGGCGTGAACTTTATCTTAATTACGAATAATTTACTAGCAATCAAAGAAAGTAAGAATTACCATGAATTAGATTTGCAAATAGAAGAAATATCTTTTACTACGCAAGTGCCACCGGGTATAAAGTTCTATTCGGCTCATTTTAAATTAGATGTTTTCCGTTATCTAGCCACACTAGCCTCTAAATATGTAGGTTTATGTGATTTAGATATGATCTGCATTAACAGTATTCCTGAATGTTTCCTAACACAGATATCACAAAAGAAACCATTAGTTTATGATATTTCCGATCAAGTAATACCTGCATATGGTAAGGATATAATTACTCGTGACATTGAATGTATTTTGGGCGATAAAAGCTGTGGTAAATGGTATGGAGGAGAATTTATTGCTGGCACCCCTGAATTTTTCTCTATGCTAATCTATGAAATCGATCAAATATATGATCGATACATCACCAATATCGACAAACTCCATCATGTGGGAGATGAAGCAATCACTACAGCAGCATTGGAAAAAATGCAGCAAAATGGTAGTGAAGTTATTGATGCTGGCAAGTTAAAAATCGTGGGGAGATTTTGGAGTATCAAAGTTTTGCATGAGCAAAGATCTTTCGATTGGTATAAAGATTGTTTCTTGCTTCATCTTCCAGCAGATAAAAAATTCTTGGCATCTATCAGGCAAAAAACTTTTATTGATGTCGATGAATTTGCTAAAGAATTTCAGTCTCGCAATTCTTGGTTTGCATGGCTGAAAAGATGACACCTGTTTGCATAGATCTAACAATCTTTAACCCTCGATATGTCTATCAAACCATTAATTCTCAATACCTATGATCGAGTAGGCGGTGCATCAATCGCGGCCTACCGTCTACATTGTGGCTTACAACAAGCCAATGTAGATTCCAAAATGATGGTGGGCTACAAGTTTACTAACGATGATACTGTCATCAAATCCAGCCAAAATTTAGGAGATAAAGCCCTGAATTTTTTCAGGCCAGCATTAGATTCTTTCCCTCTGACCCCCTATCCACGACGGCAAAATAATACCTTTTCTTTTCAATGGTTTCCCGATGGCCTAGAACGTAAAATTGCACTTTTAGCACCAGATATTATTAATTTGCATTGGGTCGGCTCAGGTTTTGTTCAAATTGAAACCATCGCTAAATTTCGTCAGCCTGTGTGCTGGACATTGCATGATATGTGGGCTTTTACCGGCGGCTGCCATTATAGCGATGGCTGCGATCGCTTTACCCAAAGTTGTGGGGCCTGTCCAATTCTACGCAGCAATCAAGCTTCAGATATTACTAAACAAGTATGGCAACGGAAAATGACTGCTTGGGAAAAGACCAACTTGCAAATTATTACCCCTAGTCAGTGGCTGGCCGATATTGCCCGGAGTAGTAGCCTGCTACATAATTCATCCATCACGGTGATTCCCAATGGTGTTGATACCGAAATTTACCGATCGATCTCGCCTGCAGTAGCTAGGGTACAGCTCAAACTACCCACAGATAAAAAACTAATTCTTTTTGGCTCACTAAATGCTACTAGTGATACCCGGAAAGGCTTTGATTTACTGATTGCAGCATTGGCATTATTAGATGACATTACCAAAAAACAAGTTGAACTAGTAATTTTTGGAGCCGATCGAGGACGAAACTCTCCGAATTTTGGCCTAAAAACCCATTATCTAGGCGAACTCAAAACCGATCAAAGTCTCGCTTTAGCTTACGGAGCAGCAGATGTATTTGTACTCCCATCACGTCAAGACAACCTGCCGAATACTTTGTTAGAAGCTCTGGCCTGTGGCACCCCCTGCGTGTCTTTTGGCATCGGCGGCATTCCAGAAGCGATCGATCATCAAGTTAGTGGTTATGTAGCACAAGCTTTTGATCCACAAGATTTAGCAACCGGTATTAGTTGGGTCTTAGATCAAGCTTTGTCGCTCAATCTTCGCCAAAATGCTCGACAGAAAGCCGAGCAAGAATATTCCTTAATCGTACAAGCTAATAGATATCGATCGCTATATGAATCTTTGTTATTTTAGTTGGCAAAGCTATCAACTTTGGATTTTTGATATCAGCATTAACCTTTGAAAAAAAGGTGGCAATGAACTCAGCATTAAATATAACAAACAGCTAAACAATAGCCAATTCAAAATCTCATCTAAAATACCAGAGTCAATCCAAGTCGGACAACAAGATGCAATGGTAGAGACTAAGGCTACTACCGAAATCAGTTTGCGGCTGCGATCGGTTTTAATCCAGGTTACTAGCTGCGGAATGATAAAGATCAGAAATATCAATCGATATGCCCAGCTATTACCCAACAGAAAAGTCCCTAAATAAACACCAGCTCCCGCTCTGAAAGCATCTATATAATGACTGTTAGCTTCTTGCCACCCCTGTAACCGGATATTATTAATATAGAACATGGTTGTGCTAATTAAAACTGCTGCTACTGGAATGTAGGAATATCCGGTAGCCATCTTGTCATAAGTCATCACACCATAAGCCCAATGATATACACCCTTTTGGGTAGAGCTAAATACCTGAGGTAAGTCTGGCAGATTGTAAATCATGTATGAAATAAAAATCAGCAAGAATGCGGATGAAATTACTATGCTTTTTTTAGTTGGATATCGCCAGAGATAAAGTACTGCGAAAACTGGAAATAGCTTGATAAATGAAGCTAATAATAATACAGGCATAGAAATCCATGCTCGATCGGCTAAAAAGAGTGCTAAAGCGACCAGGAAAAATATTAGTAAATCATGATTTCCGCGTTCTACCCCTAAAACAGCTACTGGCGAAAATATCAAAAAAGAAATAATGATAGCACTGAGTTTATCTAATTTACGAAAGGCAATAAAAACTCCAGTTAAAAATAATAATCCAAATACAATTCCAAGTAATACAGTATGGCCTTGATTTACGTGGGTGAACTTCAAAATATATTGCACTAATCTAGGCTGATTCAATGGTCGATTCCAGGGGTCTTGCGGATTGTAATATAGCGGATCATAGCCGAGAGCCAATGATTCAGCGCCACCGGTTAAGTTCCTCAGATCCGAAAAGCTCATGGACATTGGGGGGATTTTCCAGATCGCCCAGAGATGCTCATAGCCAACAAAATAGCCAGTAACAATTAAAAATGTTGCAATTGTACCAACAGTCCAAACTAAGATTGTTTTTCCTTGCATTAAAATATCCAAAATTGCCAATTTAAATATTGATAGGGAATGGTTTTTGATTACTATTCTCTATATTTATAGCACTGTAGTAATTACTGCTAATTGATTTTCCTTCGGAAACACTCCGCGAACAATTCTTTTACACCTTGATAAATCTATTTTCAGCCCATACCCAACTGACTTAAGAACTGCAATGACTTCACAATATAGCTAGCACAGATCTGCGGCGAAGTTTCATAAAAATTGCTCCAAGCTTGGGCTTTATATTGAGCATACACAGCTTCTCTAAGATCTAACTTACCAGTAGCTAAAGGTTTGGGTAGCTCTGGATCTAACCAAGCCAAGCGTACCGCATGACCAATTAATACATCCAGCACAATATATTCTGCAACCCGCAAATTAGGGTTTTGCTCAGAGAGCTCAGCCAGAGCCATTAATGCCTCAATATTCATCTGGCGATATTCTGGCGCAGTAATTTTGTTGAGCAAATGCTCCACCCGCAGGGCAAAATTGCGCTCGCCGGGAGTCATCTCTGCCAAAATCGGCGCACTTTCTAATCGATTGCGCTTCTCCAGCTTGTCACCCACAATCACGCCGGGGCAATGTTCTAACAATTGCCAGATGCTAGGGTAGAAATTCGCTGTCAATCTGTTAACCGCCCCATCCCGGCGGCGTTGACGGATCCAGCCACCTACTGGTGTGGGCATGGGTTCAGCCTCAGATTGCAGATTCCACTGGATATCTTGGTTTTGGCTGAGGTGCAAGGATTCTTGCTGAAACACCAGCCGATCGACCTTCTGATAATCAATAGCTACATGGCGCAGCCGGGTTTTAATCTCAAATGGACTCAGACCCATTAAAGCTTCGTATGCTTCATCTTGAGTTAGATGCTGTTCGATCGCAATTTCACTGGTAATCAGCAAAATCAAATAGCCAACCCTTAAAGTCAGCATTCCATCGAGCGATCGAGGTTCGGCTTTAATCAATAAACTCAAATAGATCAAAATCTCTTGAGTTAATACTCGATCGCGGATATCTTCGCGGCAGAAAGTATCTATTTTTTCGACTAATTCCGAATGGGCGATCGGGGCATCGATCAGTGAATCTTCGCTGTAGGCCATGCCCACAGCAATCTGTTTGCCTCTCACCAACATTTCGGTGACAGAATCGGAAAGACTCATATCCACTTTGCCCAACACCCCGGCACTGTAGCGCACCACTGCCCAATTGGGATGAGGCTGGGCTTGACCAGCACGGAGATAAACTTCAGTAAGCAACTGTGCCAAAGTTACTGGGCGACCAAAGCTCCCCCAGCCGGTGTCGAAATTAAGGCTTTTGATTTTAACCAGCCGATGTAATAGCTCTACCTGCTGATAGATATTGTCGGTTTGACGCAGGGTATCTAGGAGCCAACGTAAATCGGTGGCCGATTCTAGTCGGAACTCTTGGTTGGTGGTGAGTGGTACGTCGTGATTAGTGGTCGATTTTAGATAGTTAGTGGGAGCCACAATCAGGGCATCAGTGGGTCGATTATCAAACTCAAAATCTGGCAAGCTATCAATTTTCTCGGTGCCTGCGGTCAACATCAATTGACTTAAGGAGCCGAGACGAATCGCCACGCCCTGACAGCGACCGCCTTGTAATTCATGAAGCAAAGCTAACAGCGGCGAGTTATATTCCTGATTTTGGAACTCGGCTTGACCTTCTTGCAATAGCTCTTTAGTCAACAGCAAGGTCATGGTTGCGCGACCCAGTTGATACCAATGGCGACTGATGTAGGCAATCTCGGCGCGGATTTGGGAAACTAAAAAGTGATAGTCCAGGGTGATATAAAACTGCTGTTGGTCTAAGAAAGCAGGCAAAAATACAATTTGCTGACCTTGAATTTGAAACACCTGGGAAGTCATTAAACTGCGCAAGCGGCGAATTGGGCGACCGCTCAGACCCAGCTTAGAATTTGCGCCCAGGTGATTATAGATTCTGCCTAATTCAGTGGACGATCGCACCTGAGTCGGGGCAATTTGTTCCAGGGTTTGGCTGGCAATGCCATACTCTGCCAACTGTTCTTGTAACTCGCTATTCTCGGCAATCAGGGCAATCTGAATGGTGGGTTGGCGTTGTTTGCCAATGCGCAGGTGTCGCCCTTGGGGATCTAGATCGCCGGGAGCCAACAGACCATCATCGAGCATTTGTCCCAGTAAATATAGACTTTGTGCCCAGACTAAAGGTAAGTTCTCGTTGGGTAGCCGGGTCTGACTTTGGGGATTTTGCTTCTCGGCATCAATCTGCGCTTTGGGTACAAAGTACAGCTCTGGCAATAACTGATAGCCTTGGCGCTCTACAGTAACTGCGGCTAGGGCATTGCGATAGTGAACGATCAATTCTTCGTCTCCCTGAAACAGAGCATCTAAGTATAAGTAAGTGAAAAACAATGGCCATTCGCACTCGATGTTTTCAAAAGCCTGTAACTCCGCAGGTTCGTAATGTAAACGGGTAGGGTCTTCGATCGCCGTTTGGTGCCCATCTCGTAAAAAGCGTTTACAGCCATAGCGGCCACCGAGTTTACTAACAATTTTCTCACGGGTGCGTTTCACTAACTGGAGATCTTCGATCGCAAAAGCGGGAAAGCCAATCACGCTTAGCAAGGCCGCATCGGTTTCTTTAGAAGCTGATTCTCTGGGTAACAAAGAAGCCAGAGTGATCCGCGATCGAGCAATTTCGTCGGCTAATACATAAATCACCGAAGCCTGGGAGCCGCCTGCCCCAAATAGATCTAAGCCATTGATGGCTTCTAGAGCAGCCTTGGCCATCCCGATCGAGCTGGCATTGAGTTCAGCGTTGCCATGGTTGATCTTGTTGCCCCGTTCCCACAGCCCAAAATCTGGGGTGCGGTAGGTGCGACCAATGTAATAGACCAAGTTCTGGACAAAATTTACTTCATCGATCGAGTAAATAATCCCCAAACCGCTGCTGGTCATCTGAGCCAAGGTCAAGACAAACAACGAGGTGGCATCGAGCTGTAAATGGCCCCATTCGTCATCGCCGACTACTTCTAAGCCAGTGGTGGTACTGTATTTAGCATGTAACGCATCCAGTGGCGACTGACTGTATTTAAATTTTTCGACCTTCTGTGCCTGTCGCATCATGCAAACCAATAGGCCGCGCATTAGTTTGACCACACTGTTTTCTAACAAATGCAACCGACCGGGGGGTGAACCAGCACGTCGATAGGCCAAGGCCAAGCCCCATACTGCCAAAATGCTGTAAACATTGTCCCGCACCCAGGCATCGGTGTAGTCGCCATGGGCAGTCACGGCGGTACTAGCTGGTAACAGCCCGGTAATGGGGTGTTGGCGGCTGAGGATGGTGTCGTAGATTTCTTGGTAGTAGCGGTCTAGTACTTGCTGAGACTTGGAATGCTGGGAGGGCGTTTGAGGCGCAGCATCTCCGTTCGCAAAGCGTCCCGAAGAGAAGGAGGATCGAAGCATGGTGAGGGGAGGGGGCGGGAATCACTACCGGTTTAAATTTTACTCAGTTTGCTTTCTACTTAAAAATTAGTTACATTAATTAACATAAGGCTAAAATCTATGCCACACAACAGAGTTAGGACTATGCAAAACCAAAACGATGCTAAATTCGGTTTCACCCCTTCAGCCGAAAACCTCAATGGCCGGGCAGCTATGATAGGCTTTATCGCCGCAGTAGTCACCGAGTTAGTCACTGGCCAAGGTGTTTTACACTTCTTAGGTTTGATGTAATCATTCCTTGTAAATATTTTTTGAATATTTGAGAAAGCTGAGCTTCTGCTCAGCTTTTTGTTTAGCCAGCTATTTGGGGGAATTTAGAGGAACTTGGGAACCTCTCTGATGAACAGGTTATCCTGATGGATATATGTCCTTGCTCGATCGAATATTTTATGAAGTTACTAAGTACTATTCTACTCACCCTGTCGATTCCTACCGCTTTTTGGTTGGCCACACCGCCAGCAGAAGCTAAAAAATCAGCCGTCTTCACTTGTGCCGATGTATCTGGGCGCTTAGCTACTGCGGTACAAACCAAAAAAGGCAATGTGCCATTGGTATATTGGGATTCGGCTGCATTTAACAATGCCGGATTTAGTCCTCAAGTGCGTTGCCAGAAAGTAACTCAGCGCTTTACCAATCTCTATGGCAGTGGTCAACTCAAGTATTTGGCAGTAGGGACTGTGCGCAGTCAGCCGGTAATTTGTGGACTCAAAGTCAGTAAATCTAGTTGCAACAGTGAAAATATGCTGTTCACGATCAAGCCCGGTTCTGATCCCCGCAATGTGTTGCGGCAGTTGAATGCTGTCCGCAATCGGGCCGCCAATAGTGCGGCGGTGAATGAAAGTTCTGCTCCGATCGCGGCTAATCCTTCTACTGATACCCAGGTGGATGTGGAAGATTGGCTGAATTTTGCCAACGAATAATTGAATTGACGATTTCTAGCCCGGTATGTTGATCCATACCTGGTTTTACTTTTTTTGGTGTTTTGAATCAAGATTGTATGATATCTAGCAAAAGTCCATCAGTTTGGGATATTTTATTAATCATTCATCTCTTTCAAAAAACATTGTGCTGCACTTCCGTTCTGTTGTTCTAGCCTCGATTTCTCTGGTCTTGCTCACAAGCTGCGAAAGCAAGATCTCCCAATGTCAGAAAATTATCAAAGTTCACAACCAGATTGTACTTGAAGCCAAAAAAGTTTCAGATACTGGTGTAAAAGGCGATACCAGCAGTGCCAGTAAGTCTGCCGATGCTTTTGCTCAGGGAGCCAAAGAAATGATGGGTTTGGATGTGCGGGATGAAAAATTGCTGGAAATCAAGAACCAGTTGGCCACGATGTATCAAAATTCTAGCCAAATCACCAAGCAGATTTTGACTAACCAAGCCCAGAAAAAGAGCACCGATGCTGCCAAGGGTATGGAAAATTTGCGGCAAGTGGCCAGCCCAGAGAAAGATTTGGTAGATGGTATCAATAATTATTGCGGCGAAGGCAAAAAAGCTAGTGCTACCCCTAGTCCTGCTTTGCCTTCACCAGTGAAGCCTAGTCCTGGGAAATAAGTGATTTTAAAAACCTCAGTAGATACCCCGCACAACCAGACCAAATCAGCCTAAGTTACCCATTTCTGGCCAGAGGTGGTACAATGTGATGTTTGGATTCTATAATCTTCACTCTCAGACCTCGTCTTGGCGGGGAACAGTAGAGCTATGTTGACTTTGACGAGTATTTGCAACTTGTTTTTGGTCAGCAGGAGGCGTAGTAACTACGGAGAAAATAACCTTAGGAAATTTGCATGGTCAATCAGAAAAAAACCGCCGATATCGGCTTCACTCTCGACGATTTCGCTGCCTTACTGGATAAATACGACTATCACTTTAGCCCCGGGGATATTGTGGCCGGGACGGTGTTTAGCCTAGAACCCAGAGGCGCTCTGATTGATATTGGTGCTAAAACCGCTGCATATCTGCCAATTCAGGAAATGTCCATTAACCGTGTTGATGCCCCTGAAGAAGTGCTGCAATCAAACGAAACCCGCGAGTTTTTCATTCTTACCGATGAAAACGAAGACGGTCAGCTTACTCTATCGATTCGTCGCATCGAATACATGCGCGCTTGGGAACGGGTACGCCAATTGCAAGCCGAAGATGCCACTGTGCGCTCTCAGGTGTTTGCGACCAACCGAGGTGGTGCGCTGGTACGCATCGAAGGTCTGCGCGGCTTTATTCCTGGTTCACACATCAGTACTCGCAAGCCGAAAGAAGAGTTGCTCAACGAAGAGTTACCTTTGAAGTTCTTGGAAGTAGACGAAGAGCGGAACCGCTTAGTACTCAGCCACCGGCGCGCTCTGGTAGAGCGCAAAATGAACCGTCTAGAAGTAGGCGAAGTAGTAATTGGCTCAGTACGTGGTATCAAGCCTTACGGTGCCTTCATCGACATCGGTGGAGTCAGTGGTCTATTGCATATCTCCGAAATTTCTCACGACCATATCGATACGCCTCATAGCGTGTTCAATGTGAATGACGAAGTTAAGGTAATGATCATCGACCTCGATGCTGAAAGAGGCCGGATTTCGCTCTCTACTAAGCAGCTTGAGCCAGAACCCGGTGACATGATCAAAGACCGCGATCGGGTGTACGAAATGGCTGAAGAAATGGCTCAGAAGTACCGTGAAGCTATGGCTGCTAAGGCTGCTGGCATCACTGTTGAGTCATCCGAAGAAGTGGAAGAAGAAGAAGATCTAGAAATCATTGAAGAAGATTTGGTTTCGGCTACCGAAGACTAATTTTTGCTAGTTGATTTTGATACAGCGTCCCAGGTGGGGCGCTTTTTTGGGGCTGATTCTAGCCTAAAATTACGAGTGAATGATATTATTGACAATTATTTATAATTATTTGTTATGGCTGAGATGCAATTTGCACGCGGTAGAACCGAACCGGTCGTGCCCGATATTAGATTAACAAAATCGCGTGATGGCCAAGAGGGCACGGCTATTTTGTATTTCAATAAACCCGATGCGCTATGTGGTAACGATGTAGATGCTGTGACCGGCTTATACATGATTGACGAAGAGGGTGAGATTGTCACCAGAGAAGTGAAGGCCAAGTTTTTAGATGGTCAGCCTGCTGCTTTGGAAGCGATATACCTGATTAAATCTCCGGCGGAATGGGATCGATTTATTCGTTTTATGGATCGCTATGCGGCTGAACATGGATTAGGGTTTGATGAAGCGCCTAAACCCAAAGAAGAAGAGACAGAAACCTAGTAAAAACACTGAGTGGTAGGCAGGTAAAATCCGGTATTCTAAATTGTCACTGCATTCTGCCTGCTATGAACTTTAAGAATTTTCTGTCTGTCCTGCTATTATTTATCCCGATTTCGATCGCCGGTCACTTTTTACATTGGGGTGCGCCGGTGATTTTCATTACTGCTTGTTTGGCAATTATTCCGCTAGCGGCCTGGATGGGCACCGCTACCGAAGAAATTGCGGTGGTGATGGGTCCTTCTTTGGGTGGTTTGCTCAATGCGACTTTTGGTAATGCCACTGAGCTAATTATTGCGATCGTCGCTCTCAATGCTGGATTAGTTGATGTGGTGAAAGCCAGTTTAACTGGTTCGATCATTGGTAACTTACTGCTGGTAATGGGTCTTTCGATGTTGTTGGGCGGTCTACGTTATAAAGAACAAGAATTTCAGCCTACGGTAGCCAGAGTAAACGCTTCTAGTATGAATCTAGCAGTGATTGCTTTACTGTTGCCGACGGCGGTTCACTACACTTCCACGGGCATCGATGCAGCTACTATCCAAAAGCTGTCGGTGGCAGTGGCTTTTGTGTTGATTGCGGTCTATGGATTAACTTTGCTGTTTTCGATGAAAACTCATACCTATTTGTACGATGTGGGCTTGGCGGAAATGGATCCAGAGGATTTGGCTGATGCAAATTTAGCTGACGATGGTGAACATACGGTAAATTTACCTCTGTGGATTGGGGTGTTGCTGGGTTGTACTTTGTTGGTGGCTTTGGAGTCGGAGCTGTTGGTTTCTAGTTTAGAGGAAGCAACTAGTGCTTTGGGTCTGAGTGCTCTATTTACCGGGGTAATTTTGGTGCCGATTATTGGGAATGCTGCGGAACATGCTACTGCGGTAACTGTGGCGATGAAGAACAAGATGGATCTTTCGGTGTCGGTGGCGGTTGGTTCTAGTTTACAAATTGCTTTGTTTGTAGCGCCGGTACTGGTTTTAACTGGCTGGATCTTGGGCAAGCCGATGGATTTGGATTTTAATCCGTTTGAGCTGGTGGCGGTAATGGTGTCGGTGGCGATCGCTAACTCGATTAGTTCTGATGGTCGATCGAACTGGCTAGAAGGTACATTACTTTTAGCAGCTTACTTGGTACTGAGTTTTGCCTTCTATTTCCATCCAGTAATGCCAGTTTTGGGATAGTTGGCATTGCATCAAAAATAGCCTGAGCTGATCACAAAAAAACTCGGGCTATAATAAAAATCCAGATCTGCCATCGCCACCCATTCAGATTTAATGCAATCAACCATCGCCAGATCACTTACCGAATTTTTGGCTCAGCCAAATATAGAGACTTCTCCGGCATGGGAATTCATTAGTGGTGTTGCCTGTCAGAAAATTATGCCCACACTATTCCATTCTCGCCTTCAGCGAAATTTAGTGAATTGGATTAACCAAAACACCGATCGGTATGAGGCTATTCAGGAGCTGCGCTGCATCATTGCTCCAATTTCGCCTGTTCCTGATATTGCGGTAATTGCGATCGATCGTCTTCCTGAAACTGATGGCCCTTTTGAAGCTGCCCCGGATTGGGTCATCGAAATTAGATCGCCTGATCAAAGCATTCTCGATCTGCAAAACAAAATTCTCCACTGCCTTACTAATGGCACCCAGCTTGCTTGGCTTATTGATATCCAGCGACAGCAGATTTGGGTTTGGCAAGCTGAAGAGCTACCCATTGTTTATGCTGGTAACGACATTTTGCCGGTATTAAGTGGATTCCCAAGTATTGATGCCGCAACAGTCATTGCTTTGACTCATCAGCGGTGAGCGATCGAACTGGTTAGAAGGCAATACGGTTCGCTTAAGCTCTCAGAAAATCTGCGAAATGGGTTGGGTGAGCGGAGTCGACCCCCAACCCGATGAATTCATTGATCTTCAATGGTGTCCCATTCGACTCACTTCGACCCCGCTCAGCGCAACGCCGCTCAGGGAACACCCTTTATTGATTTCATTGATTTTCATTATGTTCTTAAGCGAACCGTATTGGGTTAGAAGGTACTTTGCTATTGGCGGCTTACTTAGTACTGGGCTTTGCCTTCTATTTCCATCCAGTGACACCGGTGCTGGGATAAAACCTAATCTAACGGACTAATAACTCCTCGACCACCACGATTCATTACATGGGTGTAAATCATGGTGGTTTTGACATCTTTGTGTCCCAAAAGTTCTTGGATCGTGCGAATGTCATAACCTTTTTGTAAAAGATGAGTCGCAAATGAGTGTCGAAATGTATGGCAACTAACGCGCTTTTGGATGGTGGTCGATCGAACAGCCTGCTTAACGGCTTTTTGCAATCCACTTGGATGCAAATGATAACGAAGTACTTGCCCTGTACGCAGATCTTTGCTCAAGGTCAATGATGGAAAAACATATTGCCAAATCCACTCACGACTAGCATTTTCATATTTTTTGGCCAGGGCAAAAGGAAGTTGGGTTGCACCATAGCCTTGGTTCAAATCGGATAAATGCTGTTTTTTGACTTGCTGGAGATGCTGCGGCAGCAAGTTAATAGCACTTTCTGATAAAACGGTAACGCGGCTTTCGTTGCCTTTAGCATTTCTGATAACAATCTGGTGCTGGGCTAAATCGAGATCTTTGATGCGTAATTGTAAGGCTTCCTGGAGTCGAAGGCCGCTGCCATAAAGCAAGACGGCCAGCAAATGATAAACCCCAGACATCCGTTTGATGACATCTTTAGTTTCTTCTGGAGTCAGAACTGTGGGTAAGTAACGAGATGTTCTGGCTCTTAGGGCATCAATGCGATCGTCAAGTTCGATGTCTAGAACATGTCGATAAAGAAATAACAGAGCGCTGAATGCTTGATTCTGCGTGGAGGCAGCAACGTTTTCAGTTGTGGCCAGGTAAGTGAGAAAAGTTTCAATTTCTGGGACTCCCATGTCTTTGGGGTGCTGTTTGTTATGAAACAGAATGTAACGTCGAATCCACTGAACATAGGTTTGCTCTGTGCGATAGGAATAATGCTTCAGCCGGATGGCATCACGGACTTGATCGAGCAATTTCCTAGATGGGCTTTCCATGGCAAGTAAAACAAATTAACTACTGGGCTTGTTAAGATTTTATACTGCTATTCCGAGAAAATGGATAGGGTGTTATGCTGAATCCTGTCAGCCTAATATGCTGATTAGGGATGTTAGACTGACGTATTTCCGTCTAATAACCTTATAAGGGTGTGTTAGGCGGAAAGATTTCTATCTATGATCCCGTTTTGGGGTGTTAGACGGAATCCATTCAGTCTAATGACTTGTTATTCCGACAAATGGGCATAATTTTTTGGTGTGTGCTAAAATTAAAAGCCTTGCGGTATAACAAACCGTTCGAACCGACAAATAGAAATTGTTATAGTGGTTAACCGCACTGCTTCAACTAAAGTTGGCAGATTGCTGGTCGGCGGTTGCGGTTCAACTTGATCGTTA
>JANOXZ010000569.1:0-8002 GCA_031418695.1 Synechococcales cyanobacterium VAR_35_metabat_10 | reverse complement strand
TGTTTGAAACATAAATTCTCACTCCTATTACACACAAAAAAGGCGGGGCTAGCCCGCCTCACAGGTTTGATTAGTTTCTAACCCAACAACGCCTTAGCTTTAGCTAATACATTATCAACAGTAAAACCAAATTTCTCTAGACATACACCACCGGGAGCCGAAGCACCAAAGGTATCAATCCCTATCACATCACCTTCGGTACCTACAAAGCGATGCCAGCCCATGGTAGAGCCAGCTTCGACTGAGAGACGCTTAGTGACAGCTTTAGGTAGAATCGATTCTTTATAGGCAGCATCCTGCTCATCAAACAGCTCCCAACAAGGCATCGAGACTACCCGCACTTTTTTGCCAGCAGTGCGTAACTGCTCAGCCGCCTTGATACAAAGATCTACTTCCGAACCAGTACCAATCAAAATCAGCTCGGGAGTACCTTCACTGTCAGAAGCCACATAGGCACCCTTAGCCACGATATCAGCCGAAGATTTCTCTAAGTTCACCAATGCTTGGCGAGAGAGAGCCAAGAGTGTAGGGCGCTTGCGGTTAGCCATGGCTACCTTATAAGCACCAGAGGTTTCGTTACCATCGGCTGGGCGAATTACTAACAAGTTAGGAATTACCCGCATCGAAGCAACAGTTTCAACTGGTTGGTGAGTAGGACCATCTTCACCTAGACCGATCGAGTCGTGGGTCATTACATAAATCACCCCAGCTTCGGATAAAGCCGAGAGCCGAATGGCACCGCGCATGTAGTCGGCAAATACCAAGAACGTGGCGCAATAAGGAATCAGGCCAGAGTTGTGCAGCAAGATACCGTTACAAATCGCCCCCATGGCGTGCTCCCGCACCCCAAAGTGAATATTGCGATCGGCGTAGGCACCTTTTTTGAAGTCGCCACTGCACTTAAGTTCGGTCAAGTTAGAGTGGGTCAAGTCGGCAGAACCACCGATTAACTGCGGCACCACAGGAGCCAAAGCATTTAAACATTTTTCGGAATGCTGACGGCTAGCCAAGCCTTTATCGGCAACAGTGTAGCTAGGTAAGCTATCTGCCCAACCCGCAGGTAATTCACCGCTGAGATAAGACTGGAATTCTTTGCCTTCCGCTGGATACTTGGCTACATAGTCGGCCAAAACTTTATTCCAAGCAGCTTCATCAGCAGCACCTCGCTCTACCGCACTCATGTTGCTATACACATCGGCAGGAACTTCAAAGGGAGCGTGTGGCCAACCCAGGTTTTCGCGGGTTAGTTTAATTTCGGCTTCACCTAAGGCTGCGCCGTGAATGCCAGCAGTGTTAGATTTGTTCGGAGAGCCATAACCAATGATGGTGGTGACTTTGATCATCGTAGGCTTGTCGGTAACAGCCTTAGCTTGTTCGATCGCCTTGGCAATACCTGCTAGATCTTGGTTGCCATCAGGCACATGCAATACATGCCAGCCATAAGCTTCATAACGCTTGCTCACATCTTCGGTGAAGGCTACCTCTGTGCTGCCATCGATCGAAATATGGTTGTCATCATATAAGGCAATCAATTTACCTAAGCCCAAGTGACCAGCCAAAGAACAAGCTTCGCCCGAAATCCCTTCCATGTTGCAGCCATCACCCATAATTACATAGGTGTAATGGTCTACCAGCTTGGCATCGGGCTTGTTATATTTAGCAGCTAAGTGAGTTTCAGCAATGGCTAAGCCCACACCGTTACAAATACCCTGCCCCAATGGGCCGGTGGTAACTTCGACCCCTGCGGTCACAAAGTTTTCGGGGTGGCCAGGAGTCTTGGACTCCCACTGGCGAAAATTCTTGATGTCATCGATGGTGACGCTATCGAAGCCAGTCAAATGTAACAAAGCGTAGTGCAACATACAACCATGACCAGCCGACAGGACAAACCGATCGCGGTTAAACCACTGGGGGTTTTTGGGGTTGAAGTGCATTTGCTGCCAAGTGACATAGGCCATGGGTGCAGCGCCCATCGGCAGACCGGGGTGGCCGGACTTGGCTTTCTCAACTGCATCGATCGCCAGAAAACGGATGGCGTTGATCGAAAGTTGTTCTGGAGATTGGGCGGTGACAGGCATGACTTTATATATGTATGTGTAGATTCTGCGATGGGCGTACTGATTAGACTGTTGGGGACAAGACTTCCACCAAATTTCCCATCATCATCTCACTTGGTGGAATGTTGAGCAAGGTTCTAGGGCGATTCCCTCCAAACAAAATTTGGTCAAAATCGGCTGTTTGTAAACAAAATTGGCTGATTTTGAGGTTTTGTTAAGAAGAAATGAGTATTTACTTGACTTTTTGTAAAGATTTCGTTACATTGATATACATCAGCCAAATACATAAATCCCCAACATCATTATGAAATCTAGAACTTTTACTGACAGCGACGGAAGAGAAAACGTTTTTGCTTTGGAGCCTAAGATGTATACCACTGACGGCCCTCAAGCCGGTTGGACTGTTTACGCCGAAAAGATGAACGGTCGTTTGGCAATGATTGGTTTTGTTTCACTGTTGGCAATGGAAGTTATTAGCGGCCACGGCATCGTTGGCTTCATTACTAGCCTGTAGGTTGGTCTCCGAGATATAAATCTCCAAATAGATATTATAAAACCCTGACTCTAGCGCTCTCAAAGTCAGGGTTTTTGCTATGCAAATATTTAAGGGGTGGGTTGGAACAAAAGCTAATCTATTTTGATTCCCAGTTCTCGTAACTTGGTCGCTAAAAACTCTGATTGTTGTCGCTCTCGATCAGCTTCTTAGATAGCATCACAATTGCTACATCTCATTCTTTTGCCATTTTAATGTGTTGCTTCAGAATTAGAAAACTTTTGAGTCTATGTTTGACTTACTTGAACTCGCTGGTAATGAAGAAAGATTTCTTGGTCAATAACTTGATGATTGATCAACTCTAGTTGGTGTGGCATCTTTATTCCCTTGCCATCACAAGGAGTCGGTGCTGCCACGTTGCTCAAAATCCAGGGGCAAATGGTGAGATGAAACTCATCGATGAGATCTTGCTCCCAAAGAGCGGTGGCAATTTCAGAGCCACCCAAAATGCAGAGTCGATCGATTCCCAAACCTGCTAATTCCACCCAAGCCTGCTGCCAATCAATATCCTGACCATTACTAATCTGTAAAACCCGATCGAACCGCTGATCTTCATTAACTGCTGTGTTCAATAACCAGCGAGGCACCGGCTGCCTAAAAAATTTTAAATCTGGATTCAGATCTCCGCTGCGTGAACAAACAATTTGAATGGGCTGTGGACTTTGACCTCGTTGGATTCTGGATTGGATCAACTCAGGATCTATTATTCGCATAGTAGTACCATGAATTCGCAGTGTCCCTGCCCCAATCAGTACTGCATCAGCTTGGGCTACTTGCTCTTCTAGATGGCGAAAATCTTGTGGCGAACTAAATTTGGCAGCCGATCGATCGCCATTTGCAATCTTGCCATCGGCGGTCATCGCTAACACTAAAATACTGATCATGAAGTCATCTGCTGTGACGAACTGAAACTTTAAAATTCAACCTTTATTTTATAAGGAATATGAATGCATGAATAAAAATCAAGCTTGGTTAGTTCCGACTATTCTATTGATCGTGGTCGGCGTGGCTTGCGCACAAAACACGCGCAAAGCTGCAAATGAAACTTCCTCTTCGAATGTTTCCAGGGCGACGGCTTCATCTGCATCATCACAGTGTACGCCGCTCGAAACCAGAAGGGCAAATGCGCCAGAACAGAAACCGACTTTTCCAGGGCAGACTCGTGCTTGCGTGGTGAAATCCAACGTAGCTTTTGAGGTTATGGTGTTGGCGAAAGGCTTGGTTAACCCCTGGGCGGTAGAGCCGCTGCCGAACGGCGATCTTTTAATTACCGAAAAAATGGGACGACTTCGCATCGTTTCGGCTAAAGGCGAAATCGGGCAGCCGATAGGCGGGTTGCTGCCCGTAGGCTCTGGCGGTGTGTCGGCTGCCAGCGGGCAGGGCGGTTTGCCTCCGATTGCTGCACGTGGACAAGGCGGGCTTCTTGACGTTGCTCTAAGCCCTAATTTTGCTAGAGATCAGACTATTTTCTGGAGCTTTTCAGAACAGGGCGAAGGCGGGAGCGGCACGAGCGTCGCGCGCGGCAGATTAACCAACGACCGTAAAAATCTAGAGCAGGTTCGTGTCATTTTTCGCGCTATGCCAATTTACAACAACGACTTGCACTTTGGTTCCCGTCTCGCTTTTGGACCGGACAAGATGCTCTATATCACCCTCGGCGATCGCTTTGACAGACCAAATCGCCCAAAAGCGCAGCAGTTAAATACCCATCTTGGCAAAATCATTCGCATCGATCCGGACGGTTCGGTGCCAGCCGATAATCCTTTCGCTAAACAACCGGGCGCTATGCCCGAAATATGGACGCTCGGACATCGCAACATTCAATCGGCGACGTTCGACGAGCAGGGACGATTGTGGACGGTGGAAATGGGTCCGCAGGGCGGTGACGAGTTGAATCTAATAAAAAAAGGTAAAAATTATGGTTGGCCAGTTGTCACTTTCGGCGAAGAATATTCAGGCGATCTTATTCCGAGCGCTGTCACTGCGCGCGAAGGTTATGAGCATCCGGTTTATTATTGGGACCCGGTGATAGCTCCTTCAGGAGCGCAATTCTACACAGGCAAAGCTTTTCCGGCCTGGCGCGGGAGTCTGTTTGTCGGAGCTTTAAGAGAAAAAAGACTCGTGCGACTGGTTGTTAAAGACAATCGCGTAACTGGTGAAGAACATCTGCTGACAGAGCGCGGACAACGAATCCGCGATGTCCGTCAAGGCCCTGATGGCGCGCTTTACATCGTTACAGATGAAACTAACGGAGAGCTTTGGAAAATCACGCCAAAAACCTAAATTGAAGGTTTCTAAAACAAAAGATTTAGTGTAAAACGGACGCGATGGGCGAGCTATTAGACGACGCCGCTAATGTCTACACTAATATTATTTCCTGAACACGTTTGGTTGATCGGTCTCAGCCATCCACCTTCGTCAAATGGAGTGGCAATCGTTTAATACAACTCAAAAAAAGCCACTTTAGCTGCTGCCTGCTGTGCAGCCTTTTTAGACTGGCCAGTTCCTCGCCCCCAAGGTTTCCCTTGCACCCAGACTTCGGCCACAAAACGTTCTTCGGGGTCAGCTCGATCGGTTACTTCTTGCACCCGGTATTCGGGCAAAGATTTATGTCTGGCCTGGGTGATTTCTTGCAGAGCATCTTTGTAATTTAACCGGGCGGGGTCTTTGAGGATTTCGGTAGCCAGTCGCTGAAAATGGGGGTCTAGCCAAGGGCGAATTAGGCTGAGATTGCCGCGACTGAGATATAGTGCGCCCAAAGTAGCTTCAAAGGCATCAGCCAGCCGTGAAATTTTACCGGAAGCATCTCCGGCAGCGCTGGGAGATAGCACTAGGTATCGATCGAAGCCGTAGCTATCAGAAAGTTGGGCTAATACTCGATCGCTCACCAGAATCTTCCGTACTGCCGAAAAATCCCCCACCGAGCTGTGGGGGTACACTTCCCACAAAAATTCTGACGCGGCTAGTCGCACTACCGAATCGCCAATAAATTCTAACTGTTCGTAATTGGGCGTGCCCATCGTGGGATGGGTGAGGGCAATATCGAGCAATTCCCAATTTACCTCGGTGTCTGTGGGCAGGCCAAGGCGGGGAATGAGGGTTTGAAGCTGTTTTTGTCTGCGATCCACAGAAGTTTTCAGAAATAGTAAAAATTAAAAGAGAGAGTTGGAACGTAAGCCGGGTTCTGTTGTCTTGACCGTTGCCAGTCAAAATGGCGGCTATCTATCTGGGTCTAACATTACTGCTAGCCTCAAGCGGGTTATTTACGAGACTGGAAAAAAACCAACCAATGTCTCTTCCTTGCTTCCGACCGGGGTTTACCTAGCCAACACCTCTCGATGTTGCTGGTGCGCTCTTACCGCACCTTTGCACCCTTACCTTTACAGATAAATCTCTAAAGGCGGTATTTTTCTGTGGCACTATCCTCACGATCGCTCGCACTGGGCGTTACCCAGCAGGTCTGGTTTTTAAGAAGCCCGGACTTTCCTCAAGATCAATTTGCATTGACCCCGCAACCACCTCGCCGACTCTCTCTACCTCAGATTCTAGGCGAATTTGTCGGTGTAAAGGAGATGGAATTGTAACATTTATGAAAAATTTTGATTTTTCGGTCAATTGTTAAGGTTAAATCCAAATTTTTGATGTCCATTTTTGTCTTAATCGAGCGATTTAGGCAATTGGTGGGGCATAATTGCTTAGAAAACAAGCTTGCTGCATTGTCATGGAAAATCTGCCCACTGCAACTCTGTTAGTATCTTGCCCCGATCAGCGTGGTCTGGTGGCTAAAATTGCTAACTTTATTTATGCCAATGGTGGCAATATTATTAGCGCAGATCACCATACTGACCTTGCTGCAAACTTTTTTTTGACGAGGGTGGAGTGGCAGTTAGCAGATTTTAATTTGCCTCGGGAAATCATTAAGGCAGCTTTTGGGGCGATCGCCCAAGATTGGTCAGCAGATATCTCTTTACACTTTTCTGACGATGTGCCCCGCCTAGCTATATGGGTTAGCAAACAAGAACACTGCTTACTAGATCTTCTTTGGCGGTGGCGATCGCAGGAATTCAGAGCCGAAATTCCTTTAATCATCAGCAATCATCCCGATTTACAAGGCATTGCAGAGCAGTTTGGCATTGATTTTCACTATTTGCCTATTAATGCCGAAAACAAAGCAGCCCAGCAAGATCGCCAGCTAGAGCTGTTATTGGAGTACAAAATTGACTTGGTGATTTTGGCCAAGTATATGCAAATCCTCAGCGCCAAAATTGTGGATAAATTTGACAGTCGGCGGATTATTAATATTCATCATTCGTTCTTACCAGCTTTTGTGGGTGCCCAGCCTTATCACAAAGCCTATGAGCGGGGAGTGAAAATCATCGGAGCCACTGGTCATTATGTCACCGCCGATTTGGATGCTGGGCCAATTATTGAGCAAGATGTGGTGCGAATTACTCACCGCCACGGTATTCCCGATCTAATTCGTAAAGGTAAAGATCTAGAGCGGATGGTGCTGGCACGAGCAGTGCGACTGCATTTACAGAATCGAGTACTAGTTTATGGCAACAAAACGGTGATTTTCGACTAAGATCGGCATACGCTTAAGTGCAAATAATAGTAACTCGAACCGCAATCTGCCCCAAAAATCAATGAAGATTCAAAATTTTCTGCTAGTAGGATTCTGTCTGATGACGTTGATGTTGAGTGGTTGCAATACCCCAACACCCCAGACTTCTGCTAGTAGCACCACTGCTTCTAATACTTCCAGCCCTAAAGCTTCTGCCTCGACCTTGCCACCGGCCAACGTGGCCTACGATACAGCTAGTGCTTCCGAGCCACCAGCAGCAGCTAATGACAAATTCCCTGGCTTGCCTCGGCTCAAAGGCAAAGCTACTGTAACCATGATCATTAAAGACAAGCCGGTAGTTTTGGAGTTAGACGGTGATAATGCTCCAATTACTGCTGGTAACTTTGTAGATTTGGTCGATCAAGGTTTCTATAACGGTCTGACTTTCCACCGGGTCATTAAAGATTTTGTGGCACAAGGTGGTGACCCTCAAGGTGATGGTACTGGGGGATATGTGCCTAAGGGCAAAGGGCAAGAGCGTCGCATTCCGTTAGAAATCAAGCTCAAAGGTTCTCCAGATCCAGCCTATAGCCAGGTTTTTGAAGATGTCCAGTCTGGTAGTCAAGTGCCAATTCTGGTTCACAAGCGCGGTGTTTTGTCGATGGCTCGATCGCAGAGTCCTGACAGTGCTTCTTCACAGTTTTATGTGACGCTGGCTGATGTGAACTTCTTGGATGGTAAATATGCGGTGTTTGGTAAAGTGCTGAAAGGCATGGAAGTAATTGATTCGATTAAAATCGGTGACAAAATTACTTCGGCCAAAGTTAC
>JANOXZ010000568.1:0-1643 GCA_031418695.1 Synechococcales cyanobacterium VAR_35_metabat_10 | reverse complement strand
CAAAGAAGGTGGTGGCTACGGCGATTACTACTATAGCCAGTAGTACATACAGTCCTGCGCTCTTCCATCGTTTATTCACGCTGAGTCTTCTCCTAAATATGCCGCTGTTATCTTCAGCCTTTTTGATTATTCAAAGCGATGTAGGCGGCGCTATCAAAGCCTACAGCGAATTCCAAAAATCTTCTAAAAAGACTACCCTCCGGGGCGGTGTGATGGAAGGCAAGGTGTTGTCGGAAGCTGACGTGAAAGCGATCGGCGACTTGCCATCTAAGGAACAACTCATGGGTCAAATCGCTGGATCGCTCAATATGGTCACGGCCAAAATTGCGATCGGCGTGCAAGAAGTTACGACTTCTATTGCCCGTGGTATTCAGGCAAACGTGGACAAAGGTTAACAGCGCTTGAAGCTCTGTTATTACGAAGCGCCTGCGCTAAGATCCCCGCTATTTTTTTCATTCACCATATCAAGGACGAACACACATGTCTGCTGCAACCGACACAATATTAGAACAGTTAAAAGCGCTTTCCTTGTTGGAAGCTGCTGAATTAGTTAAGCAAATCGAAGAAGCGTTTGGCGTTTCTGCTGCTGCTCCTGTAGCTGTAGCTGGCGCTGCTGCTGCTGCTCCTGCTGAAGCTGTTGAAGAAAAAACTGAATTCGATGTAATTCTCGAATCTGTTCCTGACGACAAGAAGATCTCGGTTCTCAAGGTCGTTCGCGGCTTGACTGGCTTAGGTCTGAAGGAAGCGAAAGACTTAGTAGAAGCTGCTCCTAAGGCCGTCCGCGAAGGTGTGCCCAAAGATGCTGCTGAAGATGCTAAGAAGCAAATCGAAGAAGCTGGCGGTAAGGTTGCAATTAAGTAGCCTTAAACCCCAGGTTTAAAATAGCTCCGCCGTCGTCTTAATTGATGATGGCGGAGTATTTTGTGGATTTGTTGTTGATCGATAAACGTCAATGCTAGAATCGCGAAATACACCAGAATTTTTTTAGAGAGCACTATAGACAGCTATTAACCACAATGGGTATTCCTGGTGATTGATCGATTTCGTCGTCGGATGGAAATTCCGAATTGCACTGAGGCTCATCAGTTGGAATGGATAGTTAGTTAGGCTTGCCAAAAAATGGCGAAAGTCACATGGCAAAAGGTTTGTAGCTAGATTCAGAGGTAGCAAAATGCAAGCCATATAATTAGGCTTAAGAAGAAAATTATTTATGCCCATCGAAATTTGTTTAGCAATTGTTAGTCGATGCATCTGTGGTGAAAACTTTGGTAGTCTGCCAAATTTTGGGCTTAACCATCTGATGGGGCTGTATTATGGGTGTAAGCCTTTTATTGAAAAGCGGCCAGCAAATTTTGGGAAATGATCCGATGCTACAACACCTAATTATTCAACAATACTATTTTCCCTTGAAGCTAGCGGCAATTTTGGGTTGCGGATTGATTGCCGGGGTCTTCTTTGCTTTTTCTAGTTTTATTATGACTGCTCTAGCTCGCCGACCTTCTGCACAGGGAATTGCTGCGATGCAGTCGATCAATATTGCGGTGATCAATCCTTTGTTTATGTTGGTTTTTCTTGGGACAGGGGTAGTTTGCTTGTTGTTGTTGGTTGGAGCGATCGGCAATTGGCAGCTACCAAATTCTCCC
>JANOXZ010000567.1:0-1688 GCA_031418695.1 Synechococcales cyanobacterium VAR_35_metabat_10 | reverse complement strand
AGCTTGGGCGTAACTTTAGTTTGTTTGCTCACCAGCTACAAATCCACCGAAATTGATCGACTCATTGATCACAACTATCGACTCGATCTGCGATCGCATTTAAGCCATTTACCAGTCAATTTTTTAGCATGGCTCATCAAAATCACTGATCCTAATCCTGATCAACGCTATCCAAATGCCCAGGATGCTTTGAGTGCCTTACAAACCATCGATCAAGTAGAGTCTAGTAAACCTCCTTCGTTAGCTACAATCGGATTAGGTGTACTAGTTACCATGGGACTAGTAACAATGTATAAGCCAACGACTCCTGTAAAAACAGCAATTTCGATAGCTCCGCTTGCGCCAAAGACGATAGCTCCGCTTGCGCCAAAGACGATCGAGCAAATTCAAGCCGATCGAGGTTGTCCCGGCTGCGATTTAGCGGGCATAGATTTATATGGAAAGAATTTGCAAAGCTATGATTTCACCGGAGCCAATTTAACCCGGGCTGATCTGCGTGGTGCCGATTTACGCGGTGCTAGCTTACGAAATGCTGATCTGACTAACGCCATGTGGCACGGGGCAATTTTAGAAAGCACCGACTTACATGGAGCCAAAGATCCATCTGGTAAAGTTCAACAGTAGTTTTGATATTCTTTAAGAAGTGTTGCCCTAATGCAAATTGCTAAACTATGTTCCTTCCGTGGGGGGAACGATAATAGTGAACTTTTTATACCCAATTGGGCAGATCAGATCACCTTTAGAAATGGCTATGTCAGTTATTTTGATTGGCCGCTGCTTACGATGTGTTTTTTTGCTTTCGCAGATAATCGAGTCAAAGACTTGGAGCTGGGTTGAACCAGTATAACTGTGTATTAATCCGAAGTAAGCCCTGAGTTTTGGTAGTTGGGGAGTAGCAGTATGTAGAACAATCGATCCACCTTTGGTTTCGATCGTGTATTTATACCCCCCTAGCTCATGAGTATCTTGGCCAGTCAGGGGAGCAATTTTTAACTCGTCGAAATTTTGAGAGAATTCGGGATTATTCTCTTCAGCTCTATGGATAAGCTGCTGTTTTAAAAGCTTACCCATAAGCTCTGTGGCTTGATTCTGACGCACCTGATGGGTAACAGGCGGCTTAATTGATATTTTTCCGGTAAAGGATTGACTATCATGATTGGGTCGAATCAAGCTTTGAGTCGTATCCGTGAGTAGTAGAGAACCGATCAAACCAGTCAATATCACAGCTACTGAGCTAGCAATTTTCATGAAAAAGCACCAAATCCAAAGAGACAAATATATTCTATGCACTAATGCGCGCAGAAGACAACTATTAAGTTAGTTGTCTTCTTTTTTTGGCAAAGTTAGTTCAGCGTATGATGAAAGAGTGAACAGAAAGAAGGTCTCTATAGCTATGACAGAATCTTTATTCGCAGAAGCCAGCCAAAGACTGGATGCCGCTCTCCAACACATCTCCATTTCCGAAGATGCCGTTGAGCGTTTAAAATACCCCAAATCTAGTTTGCAGGTTTCTATCCCAGTGCGAATGGATAATGGCTCTCTAAGAATTTTCCAAGGCTATCGAGTGCGCTATGACGACACCAGAGGACCCACCAAAGGCGGCATTCGCTATCATCCCAATGTTTCGTTAGACGAAGTGAAATCTTTGGCCTTTTGGATGACTTTCAAATGTGCCGTGATGGATATAC
>JANOXZ010000566.1:0-8513 GCA_031418695.1 Synechococcales cyanobacterium VAR_35_metabat_10 | reverse complement strand
CCCAGATACATTGTAACATTGGACAATTCAGATACCAAGCTCATAGTCAGCAATGATTAGTTGAACCAATTGACCTCCCTAGATCCAACAAGATGGTGTAGACTCGATTTGCCTACAAAGACCTAGATTATGAGTGACAGCACCAAACAACGCAAAGCCGACCATATTCGGATTTGTCTCGAAGAAGATGTACAGTTCCGTGCCAGCAGTGGCCTAGAAAAATACCGCTTTACCCATCACTGCCTCCCCGAAATTGACTACACCGACTTGGATATCAAAACAACATTCTTGGGAAAATCGCTAGGTGCGCCGCTCTTAATATCTTCTATGACTGGTGGCACCGCCCAAGCTCAACAAATTAACCAGCGCTTAGCCACCATTGCACAGACCTACGGCTTAGCCATGGGAGTCGGCTCCCAACGAGTCGCGATCGAACAAGCCCAAACCGCCCCGACTTTTCAGGTCAGATCGATCGCCCCCGATATCCTACTCTTCGCCAACCTGGGCGCAGTCCAGCTCAACTACGGCTACGGAGCAGAGCAGTGCCAAAAAGCCGTAGATTTACTCCAAGCCGATGCCTTGATCTTACATATCAATCCTCTCCAAGAATGTATTCAGCCCCAAGGTGATTTAAACTTCAGCGGCCTGTTGACCAAAATAGCGGTGGTTTGCAAAAAACTCACCGTGCCAGTCATCGCCAAAGAAGTCGGCAACGGCATCTCCGCAGCCATGGCTAAACAATTAATTAACGCTGGGGTGCAAGCGATCGATGTCGCCGGAGCAGGTGGCACCTCTTGGTCACTAGTAGAAAGTCAGCGGGCACCCAATGATTTACTAAGACAGCTCGGTCAAACTTTTGGCGACTGGGGTATTCCTACCGCTGAGTGTTTAGTGGATATTCATCATACATATCCGCAGATACCCTTGATCGCCTCTGGGGGTCTAAGAAATGGGCTGGATGTGGCCAAGTCGATCGGCCTAGGAGCCGGTTTAGCAGGTATGGCTTTACCCTTTTTGCAGGCAGCAGATATTTCAGAAGCAGCAGTGATCGATCGAGTAGATTTATTGATCGCCGAACTCAAAACCGCCATGTTCTGCACCGGCAGCCGTCAACTCTCTGACCTGCGACAGAACGGATTATTGGTCAAAGCCACTCCCTGATTCCCAAACCGATCGAAAGGAATGGGTACAATATAACAAAGCATTCACCACACACCCTAAATTTCTATGCGCCCTTTTCTGAAACAGACTTTAGCCAGTGCCCTCGGTAGCGTTTTAGGTTTAACCATTTTTTCAGGGATATCACTGCTAACTGTCTTACTCATTGTGGGTGGAATCATTGCTTCTCTCGATGACAAAGGATTACCCATTGTCAAAGAAAAAACTGTGTTGGTATTAGATTTGGGTTCAGGCATTACTGACTTCAATCCAGGTTCTACCGTAGAGCAGACTTTAGCCGGTCGTTCCAAAAAAGATTTAACCGTACACCAAGTAACCACCGCCATTCAAGCTGCCACCAAAGACAAAAACATTGTAGCTATTTATCTAGATGGCAGTCGCGCCAAAACCAAAGGCGGCAGCGGTTTAGCTAGTCTAAGAGAAGTGCGCTTAGCTCTCAATACTTTTCGCCAGAGCGGCAAACAAGTTTATGCTTACGATGCCGATCTCAGTCGCCGCGACTACTACTTAGCATCGGTAGCCAATACGATCGCCTTGAACCCTTTAGGAACAGTAGACTTAAACGGCTTCCAAACCGAGAATATGTTCTATAAAGGCGCGTTTGAAAAATATGGCATTGGCGCAGAAGTAATTCGGGTCGGCAAATACAAATCGGCCTATGAATCTTTTTCGCTCAAAGGCTTTAGCCCAGAATCGCGCAAAGAAAACCAAGAATTGTTAACTGCTCTGTGGAGCGATTTTAAAGAAACGATCGGCAGCAACCGTAAAATACCAGCCAGCGAAATTCAAACGATCGCCGATACTCAAGGTAACTTATCAGCACAAGATGCTCTGAGCAAAAAACTGATCGACAAAATCATGTATCCCGATCAGGTTAAGCAAGAACTCGTTAAGCTAGGAACTGCTGAAAAAGAAGGGGATTTTCGCAAAATCAGCATGAGTGACTATAGCGAAATCGCTGATGATAAAACCAAAAATTCTGATAAAAAAATTGCCGTTCTTTACGCCCAAGGCAACATCGTAGACGGCACCAGTGAACCGGGTCAAATCGGCGGCGACACTTTTGCTGATACTATTGCTGCCCTGCGCCGTGATAAAAAAGTTAAGGCAGTAGTTCTACGAGTTAATAGTCCCGGCGGCAGTGCTACAGCCTCTGATCACATGCAGCGAGAACTAAAACTATTAAGTAAAGAAAAGCCCTTGGTAGTATCGATGGGTAACGTCGCAGCCTCTGGTGGTTACTATATTTCTACCAATGCCAGCCGTATTTTTGCCCAGCCCAATACTATTACTGGTTCGATCGGGGTAATTGGTTTACAACTCAATTTCCGAAAACTCGCCAGCAACCAAGGTTTAACTTGGGATGTAGTTAAAACCTCTAAATTTTCTGACAGCTCTACGGTTTCTAGACCTAAAACCAAAGAAGAATTAGCGATCGCCCAAAAATTTGTGAACCAAATCTACGACGAATTCCTCGATCGAGTAGCCGAAGGTCGCAAAATCCCTAAAGACAAGGTTAACGAAATCGCTCAAGGGCGTGTCTGGTCAGGAGCTGAAGCCCAAAAGATTGGATTGGTTGATGAATTGGGTGGATTGCAAGAGTCGATCACCTATGCTGCCAAGCAAGCCAAGTTAGGCGACGACTGGGAAATAGACGAATATCCTGACACCGAAGACTTCCAAACTCGGTTATTGAAACGCCTCAGTGGTGAAGAAGCCACGATGCTCAAACAACACAGCAGCCCTACCGAAAGCGTCCTAACCAATGAGTTCAAAAAATTCCAATCATCTCTCACCGACCTCCAAAGCCTCAATGATCCACGGGGAGTTTATGCCCGCATGACATTTGACCTCAAATTAGATTAGTGTATAGTACATACATTCAGATCATAGGAGCTAAGTAAGATGTCCACCGAACTACAACAAGTCCTCTCCTCGCTCACTGAGCTAAAAACTGACATCACCGAACTCAAGACTGATGTGGAGAACTCTAATACCAAGTTTGATAACTACCAAAAAGCCAACCAATCAGTGGTTAATCTAGCTTTTAGCCTAATTGCCTCAGCAACAGTGGTTACGATAGTATCCAGTGTTTTTCGTCGCTAAAACCCGCCGATATCGTCAGGTCTAGTTTATTCTATCTGCCTGTAAACAACCATTTAATTAGCCTCAACTTCATGGCTGTGTATGGAGCCGATCGCACATCAATATCAATTAAAGTCGATCGCTTTAAATAACTACGAGCATGAGAAAAAGTATCGAAGCTAGCTCTGCCGTGATACTTACCCATACCACTTGTTCCGACTCCCCCAAAAGGTAAACTGGGCAAATTAGCCTGCATAATTACCACATTAATAACGACACCACCCGAAGATGTCGATTCCACAATTTTATTTTGGACAGCTCGATCGGTCGCAAAAATATATAAAGCCAAAGGTTTCGGTCGCTGATTAATTTCAGCAATCACTTCATCTAAACTGTCGTAAGTCAAAATTGGCAAAATCGGTCCAAAAATCTCCGCCGCCATCAAAGGATTATCCCAACTCACCTCGTCTACCAGCGTCGGAGCTAAATATTTAGCACTCAGGTCGGCCTGACCACCCACTAAGATTTTTTGATCTGCCAGCAGATTCATCAACCGATCGAGGTGAAACCTGTTGATCACCCGCCCATAATCTGGACTCTTGGCCGGATCAGCACCATAGAGTTCCTGGAGCGCTTTCAGTAAAGCTGCGACAAACTGATCTTTGATGGCTTGATCGACCAACAAATAATCTGGGGCAACACAGGTCTGGCCAGCATTGATAAATTTACCCCAGGCAATGCGCTTAGCCGCTAGTTCGATCGGCACCGATCGATCGACAATGCAGGGACTTTTACCCCCTAGCTCTAATGTTACTGGTGTCAAAGACTGAGCAGCGGCCTGCATTACTAATCTGCCAACTGTAGTACTGCCAGTAAAGAAAATGTGATCGAATTTCTCAATTAAAAGCTGTTGCCCCACCAATACACCACCTTCCACCACCGCGATGTAACTAGGATCAAAGACCTCAGCAATCAGTTCGGCCATCACTGCCGAGGTATGAGCAGAATGCTCCGAAGGCTTGATGATTGCACAGTTCCCCGCAGCAATCGCCCCCACCAAAGGCGACAAAGCACTTTGAAACGGATAGTTCCAAGGGCTAATAATTAACACCACTCCCAAGGGCTGTGGCTGCATCCAAGCAGTAGCTGGAAACACGGTGATCGCGGTAGCAACTCGTTGGGGCTTAACCCATCTCCGCAGATGCTTCAGCGCAGTTTTGAGTTCCTCCAGCATGTTCAGTTCAAAGTAAGCTTCGTAAGGCGCTCTTCCTAAATCTTTCTGAACAGCAGCAATGATCTGATCCTGATGGGCGATCACCGCAGCCTGAAGTTTGCGAAGCTGAGCCAACCGAAATTCGATCGACCTAGTTTGACCCGTAGCAAAGAAGTCCCGCTGCCGCTGAAGCAGTTTACTGGTGTTGATCGTGAGATCAGCGACTATCTCAGTAGACCAAGTGGATGAAGTATTGGGAATAATCATGGTTGATTTTTAATCCAGGTACGTAAAATTTTGACAGATGCCAAAATTCCTTGGGTTTGGCAGTCAGTAATAAATTCTAGGATTCTGGCAGGAGACAGCATTGGAAAAGTGGGCGATCGAGCAACTTCTACATACTGATCAACTTGTAAATGATAAAAAACTAATGTTGTACCGTCATACCGCCACAGTTCACCGACACCCAACTTGGCATAAATACTCATGCGATCGAGTGAGCTGCTGGTGATATCAATTTCTAGTACCAGATCTGGTGGTGGATCTATTTCAAAATCTAGTTTGATTTTGCCGCGCACGGCTGACTCGTTGGCAATGTAATAACAAGAATCTGGCTCTGCCCCCGCCGCCATTTTAGATCGCTTGACTGTCATGGAGCCAAAAAGATTGTATTCCTGGTTTAGTTCCTCAGCAATGGTAGTAATGGCTCGATCAATCTGACGGTTATAAGTCTCATGCTGGGGTAACGGAGTCATAAATTCTAAGTCTCCCTGCAAATAGCTCAATCGAGCCTGTCCATCATCTCCAATTTCTTGCAATAAACTCTCATAAAGCTGCCAACTAATGTTGCGTAACAACACTCGCTGTTCCCCTTCATTGATTGTGGTTAGCATGGCCACCTCTTAGCTCTATTTGCGCTGTGCTAAGGCCAATTATAACTTCAATGGAATGCTATGGCTCAAATGCTTACAGACAAAACGGTTGAGCATCAATGGTGTCAATACTTGATCGATAGTGCAACAATGGTACAAAAGCTCCCCGCATATCGCTCTCCCTTTTTATGTCATCTGCCCTTACGCCCGCTGAACTTCAACAAGTTTTCCCCTTTGAACTAGACCCCTTTCAGATGCAGGCTATCACCGCCCTCAACGAAGGTCGATCGGTGGTAGTCTGTGCCCCTACTGGCTCGGGCAAGACCCTAGTGGGTGAGTATGCCATCCATCGATCGCGCAAAGGCAGCGGCAGAGTCTTTTATACCACCCCGCTCAAAGCATTATCTAACCAGAAGTTTCGGGATTTTCGGGCAGAGTTTGGCCGGGACGAAGTGGGCTTATTGACCGGGGATGTGTCGATTAACCGAGATGCCCCGATCGTGGTGATGACCACCGAGATTTTTCGCAACATGCTTTACGGCACCCGCATTGGCGAAGTGGGGACTTCCTTGGTGGGCGTAGAAGCGGTGGTATTAGATGAATGCCATTACATGAACGACAAGCAGCGGGGCACAGTCTGGGAAGAGTCGATTATCTATTGCCCTACTGGCGTACAAATTGTGGCGCTCTCAGCAACCGTGGCCAACAGTCAGCAGCTCACCGAATGGATTAGCCATGTGCATGGCTCCACCGAGCTAATTTACTCCGATTTTCGACCAGTGCCTTTGCAGTTCCATTTTGCCAACCCCAAAGGACTGTTTCCGCTGTTAAACAACGGCACCAAAGACCTCAATCCCAAACTCAAATCTCACCAGCCCAAGGGCAGCCGCAAGAGAGAAGAAGTGCCCAGCAATGCTTTTATTGTGAGCAGGATGGCCGAGCGGGAAATGCTACCGGCGATCTTCTTCATCTTCAGCCGCAAAGGCTGTGACCAAGCCGTGGCCGAGATGAATGTCTTGAACTTGGTGTCACCAGAGGAGGAACTGCGCCTCAAGGTCAAAATAGACCAATGGGTGATCGACAACCCCGAAGCCGTCAGACAAGCCCAGTTATCTGCGCTGTATCGAGGGATTGCTTCCCACCACGCCGGGATTTTACCAGCTTGGAAAGTTTTAGTAGAAGAACTATTTACCGAGGGTCTGATCAAAGTGGTGTTTGCCACTGAGACCTTGGCAGCCGGGATTAATATGCCAGCTCGGACTACGGTGGTTTCTAGTTTGTCCAAAAGAACCGATCGAGGGCATCGCCTCTTAACCGCCTCAGAATTCCTCCAGATGTCTGGACGCGCCGGACGGCGGGGCAAGGATGTCTTGGGTAATGTGATTACGGTGCAATCCCGGTTCGAAGGAGCCGCTGAAGCTGCTTTCTTGGCCACATCCCAAGCTGACCCGCTGATTAGCCAGTTCACTCCCACCTATGGCATGGTGCTGAATCTGCTGCAAACCCATACCTTGGATGAAGCCAGAGAGCTAGTAGAGCGTAGTTTTGGTCAGTTTACCGCCACTTCCCACTTGCAACCGCAGTTGATGGCGATCGAAGAAACCACCAAAGAATTAAACATCCTGGATGATTTCCTAGGAAAAATCAAACCCGAAGATCTAGAAGAATACGAAAGCCAAAACTCCCAGCTCAAGCTAGAGCAAGCCCAACTCAAAAACCTCCAACTCTACTTCGACCAAGTCCGTGCCAATCAAGTCACCCGCTTGATACCAGATGTAGAACCGGGCGCACTAGTGAGCCTCAAAGGAAAACATGTCTCGGTAGCCAATCCCCTCACCGCCTTACTAATCGCCAAGTCCAACGTAGTTAATCGCAGCCGCCTATTGCTCTGCCTGGGCAAAGATAACCGTTGGTACGTGGTCAACGCTCAAGACATTGCCGCCATCCATCAAAACTGGCAAAAATATCTACCAGGTCAACAACTCCCCAACGTCGAAAGCCTAGAGTCACCACCCGAGATGCCCTTGCGTGCTGGTCAAGTGCGCCGAGGTGACGAAGAATCTAGGATGATCGCGGCTCTCATTCCCCACATGGATTTACCAGTCTCGGCGGAGTTAGCCACCCAACTAGACAAAATCGATAAACTCAAGAAAACTCTCTCCACTCATCCACTGTGGGAGCATGGCAATCCGGGCTCTTTACTGAAAAAGTATCGGAGAAGGTCGATCGTCCAACAAGAAATCACCGCCCGCCAAGATCGCCTCCAGCAAATGCTGGCGCACCACTGGCAAGAATTCCTCGGACTCATCGAAGTCCTCAGACAAATGGGCGGCCTAGATGATGTACAACCTACCAACCTGGGCGAAATCGCCGCCGCCATGCGTGGTGACAACGAACTCTGGCTAGCCCTCTGCCTCAACTCTGGCTATCTAGATGGCCTAGAACCCCAAGACCTGGCTGCAACCCTCTGTGCCCTGGTTTCGGAGCCACCCCGCAATGTTAGCTGGACAAACTATGACCCGCCAGCAGACATGATGGCCACCTTGAGCGAGTTACGAAACACTCGTCGCCAACTCTTCCAAGCCCAGCGCCGTCAACAGGTGGCCTTACCGGTATGGATGGAATGCGAGATGGTGGGCATTGTGCAAAAATGGGCACTGGATACCACTTGGCCAGAACTCTGTGCGGGCAGCAGTTTGGATGAGGGTGATGTGGTGCGAATGCTGCGGCGCACGGTAGATTTGTTATCGCAGATTCCCCATGTACCTCATATCTCGGACACTCTGAAGACTACTGCTAGACAGGCGGTGCTGTTGATCGATCGATTCCCTGTCAACGAAAAAATGGATTAAGTATTGTTTATCGATAAGATACTGATCAAAATCCGCAGTAGGTCGTCTAGATCAGCGGGAACTCGGTAGAGATCGAGGTCTTGGGTTACTGTCCGAAATTGTCGATCAAACCTACCAAATTGCCAGATATTGCCGGTAGAAATTGCCCCATATAGAATGGGCTGCTCTGATTCGATCCATTGGTCAAGGGCAATGAGTTCGATCGATAGCTGTACAAAGCCGCGTTCTAGGTCTTCATTTTTGGCTTCAATAACTAAAAAGGTTTGGTGATTTTGCAGCAAGTAGTCTAGAGAGCCTTTGAGTTGGTTGCTC
>JANOXZ010000565.1:0-15190 GCA_031418695.1 Synechococcales cyanobacterium VAR_35_metabat_10 | reverse complement strand
TGCTCCCAAAAGCTGCCCACTGAAATCATTGATTTTCAACTGTCTATCAAAAGGGCCAATCACGATCGTCTCGGTCAGAAGCAACCAAACTTACGGCGCTACTTCTAATTCTGGCACTTTGGCAGATGGAACTTACAAATTTGGTGGAACCGCCTATCGCTTTACTAGCGGTGGACTCAAAGATAAATCGATTTTCTGGAAAGAAGGCAAAATTTATTTGGTAGATACCCAATCTGAATCTAAAGCCGCTGAATTAGCTGAATTTGACGGAGCTTTGGTCTGCGTAAGAAGTTAGCAAAATACAATTGAAACAGAATACTACTTGAATGAATTTATTTGACCAAAGCAAAAAGCCCTACAATGGATTGATAGGTTGCCATCGCAGCCGTCCTAAACAATCGCTTTAGCCATATTCCCAGCATTTTGCTGGAAGTTTTATCTGACGATGGTTTCAGCATGTATCCAAAAAACCCATTGTCATCAATAATGATCAGTCAAACCGAATACCTGAAAGTGCTGCGTCCGCTTCTACCCGCGTCAGCCTTTCAACCCAACAGCCACAAGCTGTTCATTCTTGCCGTTAACCTGCTGATGTTAATCATGGGCTGGACGATCGCCCGTGACCTCGATCGATGGTCAATCATCTGGCTTTGGTTATACCTGCCTCTCAGCCTCATCATGGGCAACGGCATTATTATTTGCCTCTTTGCTGCCCACGACTCCATGCACGGCAGCACCCTTAAACACCCTGGACTGCGTTACCTCTCCAGTTTTCTAGCCTTATCCCTGCTCTGGATGCCCCCAACCCTCTGGAAAGCCGTCCATAACCACAAGCACCATACCCAAACGAATGCCATTGGCGACCCCGATCGCAGCTATTTGATTCAGCAAAACAATACCTGGGGCAAATGGATTCAAAACTTATTTGTGCCTTCCTCTAAAGTGAATTGGGCTTTATTGATTTTGGGCATGGCAACTTCTTGGTTAGTTCATACCTTTCGCCACATTACTTCGATTTTAATTTTCAATAATGCAGATGTTACTTATGTCCCCGCCCCAGTAGTAGTTAATACCACCAAGCGATGGAAGATTGGATTGGAACTAATGGCGATCGCCTTAGTTCATCTGGGTATTTTAGCCTTCCTGAAATTTAATTTTTTAGCAATTTTACTGGCTTATATCTTGCCTTTGAGTATTGGTTATGCCGGAGTAATGTTCTACATTTATACCAATCATTTTCTTTGTCCAATGACAGATGTGAATGATCCTTTGGTGAATAGTGTGTCTTTGAAAATGCCCAAGATTTTTGATTTATTACATTTTAATTTCTCATACCACACCGAACACCATCTATTTCCTAGCATTAATTCTGATTACTATCCACTGGTACAAGAACTACTACAAACCCATTATCCAGAATCTTATAACCTCATCCCATTTGGCGAAGCATGGCAATTATTGTTGAGCACTCCTCGCCATTACCGTGATGAAGTTACTTTGACCGATCGACTGGGTAAGGAATCTGTTACTTGTCCCTGTGCCAAGGATGCAGTGAGCGCTTAGTATCCAAGGGAACATCTCCAGGATTGATCGATTCCTGGAAGTTATCAAATCCTTTACTGGTGGCAATCATGAAACTCTCTCCAATTCTGCTGGGCTGTATCTTAGCTCTCAGCAGCGGCAATATCGCATTTGCTACCAAAGCCGCCCCCAAAATTGCTGCTGGCCAAACAATCAATTTCAAATGTCAGACAAGAGGTTCTACTGCCAACTTTGTACTGAAGCCTAATTTTAAATATAGCGCCAATAGTAATGTTGGCGCTCCTACTAATGGTAACTATGTTGTTGCCGCTGGTCTGACCTATCGATTTAAAACAGGTGGCTTGAAAGATAGCTCGATCGTCAAACAGGGTGGCACTTTTTATTTGGTAGCTACAGCACAAGAAGCCAACGCGGCTCAGTTGGCAGCGACTGACAGAGCCTTAGTTTGCAAATAAATCGCAAACTTTGCCTTCTTGCGCCACGATCGCCCCAGCAAATAATTCTTTGGCCGATCGAGCGATTTCATCCATAAACACATCATCATGGCTGGGGTCGTGATGGAAGATTACTAAATCTTTTACCCCAGCCGCCTGCGCCAGTCGTACTCCTTCTTGCCAAGTAGAATGACCCCAGCCAACCTTGCTATTGGCTGGGCTAGTGTATTCATCATCAGTATAAGTACAGTCATAAATAAACAGATCTACTCCCTCAATAAACTTCAAGATATTGGCATCTAGTTCTCCAATGCGATGCTCTGTATCCGTTACATAGGCTGCCGATCGACCGTCATAATTTACCCGATATCCCGTAGCACTACCAGGATGATTCAAGGGTGCAGAAATCACGCTGACATCCCCAATTTGTACTACTTCTCCCACTGCTAAATTGTGAAAATGCATTTCGGCACCCATAATTTTGAGCGGCACCGGAAAATTGGGATCCATCATTTGAGTATTTAAGCGCTCTTTGATGCTGATGCCATTGGGAGTCAGCCCCCCATAAATATCAAAGCGATTGCCCGCCATAAAAGCTGGTGTAAAAAATGGAAACCCCTGAATATGATCCCAATGGGAATGACTGAAAAAAATATGTCCGGTGTTATCTTGGCGATTCTCCGCCACCATCCGCTCACCTAAAAGTCGAATACCAGTGCCTGCATCAAAAATTAATCTTTCTGTACCCACCCGCATTTCTACGCAGGGTGTGTTGCCGCCATAGCGCACGGTGTCCTTGCCGGGACAAGCAATACTGCCACGCACACCCCAAAATTGCACTTGAAACTGGTCGATCGCACTGTACATGAAAAAAGAGTGATAGTCGGGGTAGCTTTAAAAGTCGGAAAACTATGACTAGAGCAAGTCTAACAGTTTTTATATCGGAAAGACGTGATCGTCTAGAGTCAACAGACGCATCCTGGTCACAAACCAGCATCCCACCACCATCCTTTTGATAAAGTTATGGAATGACACTCTTAGTTTGCCCAACTTCCAGCAGATATTGCTTAGCATTTAGAAACAATCGTAGAATTGAGTCTGCACACCTTTTGGAGTCTGAGCTATGGCCAATGTCGAAATTTATACCTGGAAAACCTGTCCCTTCTGCATTCGGGCGAAAGGGCTACTCGATGACAAGGGCGTAGACTATACAGAATACGCGATCGATGGGGACGATGCCGCCCGTAACAAAATGGCCGATCGATCAAATGGTCGCCGTTCTCTGCCCCAAATTTTTATCAACGATGCCCATATTGGCGGCTGTGATGATATTCATGCTCTAGATGCCACTGGTAAACTAGATGTGTTGTTAGCCGCCTAAATGCTAGCGAACCAGTCATACCCTTGGTCTTCCCAGTAACCGCGTTTGGTCATTAACTTGTCGGTGACGGTCACTGCCGTCACCCACTTGCTGAGTTTATAACCCAATTTAATTGGAGAAGCTAAGCGGAGGGGTGCACCGTTTTCGGGGGGTAAAGGTGCATCATTTTTTTGGTAGGCCAAAAGCGTTTGAGGATGCTGTGCCGAGGCCAAATCCCAGCTTTCGTAGTAGCCATCTGCCGAAGTAAAATACACATAGCGAGCAGTCGGTTTGACCCCAGCTATTTGCAAGATATCCGATAACTTTACGCCACCCCACTGGACGATCGCAGCCCAGCCTTCCACACAGACATGCTGGGTAATTTGCGATTCGTAGGGCAAACGGCGAATATCATCCATGGAGAGATTCAATGGGTTTTTGACCTGTCCACTAACCTGTAAGCGAAAATTAGCCAGATCAATTTTAGGGGTGCCATCAAAGCTATTGACAATCAGCTTGCCCAGATCTACATGGTCGCCCAGATCTATTTCTGGAATCAGCCGCTGAGATAACATCGCTTCGCCTAGTCGGTCATTCACTGGTCGGATGAGCCTGCCGATCGGGTCATATAAAACAGTGCCAGTTGCATTGAACAGCAGTCCGCCGCCTACCCAACGTAAGATTTGGCGGCGGGTGAATTTTTTATCTTCGGTACTCATGAATTGGAGGTAGATTTGAATGCAAACATCGATCGCAGCAACACACCGTTACCGATATTACTGGCGATGGTGCCATGGACAATCGCTAATGAAATTAGCACGGGTACGGCCAAGAAGTGAATAGTTCTCAGGTTTTGCCAACTGCCAAAGCTGCGGGCAAGCCAATGAAACTGGGAGGGCTGGTACATCGAAATACCACTAATTAGCGACAACATTAGCAGCGGAATGGCGATCGTATAGACAATGCGATGCCAAGCAAACTGCCGACGTTGTGGGTTTTGGCTCTGAGCAAGTGCTTTGATGTCTTTTTGCTGCACAAAGTAATGTTGCCAACGACGACTAAACAAAATGTATAGTCCATAGGCCAACAGATTTAACCCGAAAAACCACATCAGGGTGAAGTGCCAATTGCGGGCACCACCTAACCAGCCCCCCAGCAGAAATACGCTAGGAATATGCCAGCCTTGGCGACCACCAAATACCGGGTTGGCATTATAAATTTGTAAGCCACTGCCAATTAAACCCCACAAAACAATGAGATTCAGCCAGTGAAAAATCCGGATAGCAATTGGTCGCATATTTTAGTGACTATTAAGATCAAGCTTTAGTTTCATTTAACAGGTTTTTGACTTTTTCTGAAATCGCTGGATTGTAGATGCGCAGATAATTCCAGTAATTACCCAACACATTGCGCACATATCCTTGAGTTTCATCGAAAGGAATATCTTCGACAAATTCATCAGGATTATTAAAGCCAATCTTTTTCACCCATTTACTGACATTACCTGGACCAGCATTGTAAGAAGCCACTGCAAGCAAAGAATCGTTTTTTACTTCATCATGCATGTGTGCCAAATACCAACTGCCAATTTTAATATTGTCTGGAGGCGAAATTAGGGTGTAGTTAGGCATCTCCATTTTAGGGGTAATGAAAGCAGCCGTCGCAGGCATTACTTGCATTAAACCTAAAGCACCTACGGACGATCGAGTTTCGGGGTCAAACTTCGATTCTTGGCGCACAATGCTAAGTACTAGCAACGGCGAGATTTTAAGTTTTTGGGCTGCCGGAACAATTGATTCATTGTAGGCCAATGGATATAAAGCGTGCCAATAGTTTGCAGACTGGCGAGCTTTTTGGTGCTGTTCTTTCTCTTCGGGGCTATCGCGTTTTTCTAGTTGCGAGACTCGGGCTAAGGCCAGTTGATAGCGGCCTAGACCTCTTAAAAGCAAGCCCTCAGCAAACTGTTCGGAGACCGAATATTTGTCTTTATCGGGGAACTCATTTTGCCACAAAGCCCAAGCATCGCGGTAGGCACCGATTTGATATAGCTCTTTGAGGGTGTTAGAACCCACAGGCAAGGGCAAATTAGCTTCGGGTTTCTCTAACTTGACTTCGCTGGTGCGCAGACTTTTAAAATCGCCTACATCCCAACCCATGCTACCTGCTGCCCGCCAAGCATAGTAAGACTGGGTGTATTTAACAATAGTGTAAGTGAAAGCCTGTTTGGCTTCTTCTTCGCGCCCCAATTGCTGTGCCCATTTGCCAATCCAAAAAGCGGCTCTGGCACTATAGCGATTATCGGGGCTATCTACTACGATCGATTTGGCTAATGACCAAGCCTTAGTGAAGTCACGTTGAGCCGCAGCGCTGCGGGCTTGCTCCCAGCGAATGCCAGCGACTGCTTCCGACTTAGGAAAACGCTGAATAATTTCTGCCGAAATTTCTTGCGCTTTAGCTTTGTTACCGCTTTTTTCCAGGAGTTTAGATTTGCGAAACAGCGCCGCTGGAGATAGTTCTGGATTATCTTTTTTGCCCAGTTTATCTAAATAATTAATCGCTTCGCTATCGTTTAGCGACATCTCAGCTAATTCAATCAATGCTCGATCGACTTCTGGAGCATCTTTAAATTTGCTAATTAGCTGCTGATAGGTGTTTTTAGCTAAGGGCACATTACGTTTAGCACGGGCATTTTGCGCAATAATTAGCAGGTTTTCTGGTGTGACTGGCGATCGGCTCAATGGTAAAATAGCCCGATCCAGCAAATTATTTTGCAAATAGGCTTCTGCAATTAATCGCCAGTCTTCGGGTTTGAGGATTGGTACATATTCGGTACTCAGTTTATCGGCTAATTCCACCCCTTTGTTAAAACGAGTGCCGCCACTGCGCAAATAGGTAAACATCAGATCGGTATTGCGGGGAGTGCGCTCCATCATGTTTTGCAACACAGCTAGGGTGCGAGGATGACGCGGAAATTTTTGTAGGGCTTTATCCCACATGCTGGGATCTTTTTTGCCTAGTTTTTCTAGGGCTTCTACCGAAATGGGAGAGTCGGGATGTTTGGTAACTAGTTCGGTTAAGTTGCGTTCTACTGCCGCTCGATCGCCCATTAAATCATAAGCTAGGGCGCGCTTCCATAAAATGTAAGGGGCAAGCAAAGAGTAGTCTTTTTCTAGTTTATCTAGGTAACGTAAAGCTTTGCTGCCTTGGTCCTGCTGGATTAAATCAGTGGCTAACACATATTTTGCTCGACTAACATTGGCTTTGTCGCCACCTTGTACTACAATGTCAGTTAGAGTATTGGCACGTTCCACTGGCTGCAATGAGGCCAATTTGAGTACGGGAGAATCCAACATTCCCACAATACCAGCGCCATCGCTCCACATATTTTTGAAGTAAGAAATAGATGCAAAAGCCGTGACGCCGAACAGACCAAGCATCAGCAGACGCGGGATGAAAGTCTTTTTCTTGCGCTTTCTAGTGGCAGTTCCCATAATGGGCATCGTTAAAAAGGAAGACCAGAACCATGATAACCCGGTATTGTCACTGTATTCTTACTTGTGCTGATCATTAGTGGGTCGATAAACCGTATTTTTTGATACGGTTGACTGTAATTGACAGGTGTTGAATTAACCCATCCCATAAATCTCCAACAAATCTGTCGGCAGGGTTTTCTCAAAAGACTTTTGGGCTTCAGCTAAATACAAAGGCACATCCATCTCAGCCAAATCTTCGCCCTCGGCTTGTAATGCAGTCGAAATTTGCATAGCTGACCAGTGTTGATTGCCCATGATAAATACCAATCGCAACAGGGGCTGAATGAGTTCCAAAGATCGGTTAGTGTAACAGCGCAAGGGTGGAGACACTTCGCTTAGTCGATAAGTGATTTCGTCAGATGCTGGGATTTTTTGGGGGCCAACTAATTCTCCGGCCACATTGACTACCCACTGCTGCCAGATTATTTTCGGAATTTGCCGATCGTCTAGTTCTTGCAGTCGATCAAACACTCTTTGCCAAGCTAAGGCAAATACATAGTCAATCTGAATTTGGTCGCCTGCTACATGCTGAATAATGCTGTAGACGATCGAGCTATATCGACAGAAAAAAGCAATGAAGTACTGGGCTTTTTCTGGCTCTTGAATATGGTTCTGGATCAGTTCAGCATCGGTATATTGACCCAGAGCTAAAATCGATTCATGGTGGGCTTCGGCAAAGGTCGGAATCTGCACTGGTATAGAACGCTGAATTTCAAGGGGTCGTCAGAACATCCTACTCGATTCCGATGTTCCTTGGAGCCAGATTAGGTGGCTAGATCAATATTGCTATGACTGATGAAGTGTGACTGGTATGGTAGGATTTCGATATTCTGTTTTTCTTGATTATGCCTGAGATCATCGCCCTCCAACCCGCTCAGCAAAAACGCGTGCAGCGAGTGCGGCAACTTGCTAAGTTGCTTGATGAAGCCATCCTCATTCCTGGCACCAACAAGCGGATTGGTCTAGACCCTATTATTGGCCTGATTCCTGGCGGTGGTGATACTGTCACCATGTTGATGTCGGCTTATATTGTGGTGGAAGCCGCTATATTGGGACTTCCTGCCACTACCCTGTTGCAGATGGTGGGCAACATTGTGATTGATGCTTTAGTTGGTACTGTTCCTGTCGTAGGTGACTTGTTTGATGTGGTTTCTAAGGCCAACATGCGCAACCTAAAGTTGCTCGATGCCCATTTGGCCGAGCCAGAATTTCGCACCAAGTCTGATAAATTGCTGGTGATATTTATCGTGGTGCTATTAGCGATCGTGATTGTTAGTTTTGGTTTAGTGGCTGCTCTGCTTTTCAGCCTGGTTCTTAAGTTGTTCGGCGGCTAGCCCTTAGGTAAGATTTCCAGAAGAGCAAACCTATCCACAAATCGCCTAATAATTTTGACTACCAAACTTATTTGATGACAGAGTTGAGGTATTGACTGTGGCCACAAAAGTCATGACGTTAAAAGGTTTGGCCGATGTCTCGAAACGATTGAGGCTGGAAAATCCCTGGTAGGTATTAAATTTTTTTAGTTTAGAATTGCCCGTGCTGAAAGGTTTAGCAAAGAAACTAGACTGGTTCCATTGAACCACCACCGACGAAGGTTTAACTACTAGTCCTTGGCTGGCGAATAATGGCGAAGTGCTCAAAGAGCTACTTACTTTTATTGGGGGTGCTGTTTCTACAGCATTTCCCAAGGTAAGGCGGGGGCTAAAGGATAATGAATCAGATTGTTGAAAAGGGCTATTGCTGCCGATATTCAGTAAAGAGGAATCCAGTTGGGGTTTTGGTAAAACAGTGATCAGCTTCCAGGAATTGGCCACTAATTGGCCAGTGAAAGAGGTGATTTGGTTTTTAACGTTGCCAATACCGATCGCCTTGTCAGGAGTAGTGAGATTAGCGACTGTTGGCAGGCTATCTGGCTGATTGGTTGTTGGTTGCGTTTCGATTTTGCTGTCTGTCTTTTCGGTTTTTGCTGACTTGGTTGCTGGTTGGCCAAAAGCTATGTCTTTACTTAATCCTGGCTCAGTACTCAAAGAAATTCGGGCAGCGGTGGTGATCTGATCGTTAGGTGTGATGGTGGGGGGCACAGCATCGACCTTATCGACTTTCAACGCAGTGTTAGGGATGCTGGTCTTAAAATCTGTGAACTTACTTTGTTCGGTTTTGTTAATACCCGATGGCGAAATTGTCCCCAGAGTAACGGGAGGTTGGGTAGCCACAAACCCACAAACGCTAGTTGGACAACTGCTCAGCACCCCAGATGGGTTGGGCAGTCCTGCCGTAAGGGGTAATGATGAAATTTTATGATTAGGAGTAATTTGAGCGGCACCAATGCCAGTGGCGGTAGGCTTGGCATTGCGGGATAAAGCTGGGGCTGATCTAGAATCTAAGACCACATTGGTCGCCATCCGGCGCACAGCTTGATCTGGAGTAGGAATTCCTGGAGTAGGTAGAGGTAGTGGTTGACTAGGTGGTAACTCTGCGGCTCCTGCTGCCTGAGAAAATGCAGATGCTATTAGCATCACACCGAGCAGAGGGTTTTTGATAGACCAAATTTTAATCACCATTAGTATTGCTCCCGATCACAAACTCTTTAGTAGGATTATACACCCCAAAAGTTCAGATGGCTAAGATTTTTAGATGTCAAAAATACTACATTTTCTATTACTTCTGTACTCAATTATTACGATATTCATCTTTGAAAAACAGTGACACATAACGCTACAACCGCACTGACCACCAGCTAATTTGGCCGCTTTTGCAGCCCAGTGCTAAGTGTGTACCAGATCTGCTCCATTGGAGGATAACTTGCCCTAAGGTGGGGCACTTTGTTGTGACCTTGTCTAAGGTTGCTAAATCAGTATCTTGAATCAAAATCACATTTTCTTGATCATTGGTGTCTTGACCAATTGTTACCAGTGCGGCAAGGAGAGGCAGTTGAGGATGTGCAGAGATGCCGATCGTCGGCGGGGCGTAAAGTTCTGTTGCTTGGGGATGCCAGTTATAATCGGCATATTGCCAACAGACCAACTCTTGGTTACTTACGATCACTAACGTAGCTTCGCTATTAAACCATTGCAGTTGGCGAATCTTGGCTGGCAGATCGGGGATGATCCAGGGGCGTTCGAGTTCTTGAGTGGTAGCGATCACTAACTGCCGATCGATGGTGGCTGCTGCCAAAAATTGGCCATCATCTGCCCAGGCCACTTGATGGACACTGGTTTCTACGGCCAACATTTCGTATTGTTGCCAATTATCCCAATTCCATACGGCCACGCCGCCATAGCCAGCAACGGCGAGCTGGGAGCCATCAAATTTCCAGCAGAGATCGCAAACTGCCGATCGATCGAAGGGTAAGGTGGCCAACAATTCTCGATCGGCTACTTGCCAAATTTGAACTTGTTTACCAACGGCCACTGCCAAAATTGGCTGTAAGGGATGCCAAGCCAATCGATCGATCCACACCCGCTGAGCAGAGATGGTCTGCCAAAGTGTACCTTCACACCAGATTTTGACGTTGCCAGCTTGGCCTGATGCTGCCAAGTATTTGCTGTCACTAGAATATTTGAGACAGTCGATCGAAAAATCTCCGGCAGTTTGGTAGTAGATAAGCTGCTCGTTTTGCCAGCAGACTACTTCCCCAGCGGCGGAGCTGGCTGCCCAACTATCTGCGGTGGTGGTGATGGCGGTGATGGCTTCGTTGAGCTGCCCTTGCCATTGCAGATTTAAAAAATCGGTCATTGGCTCATTTCTAACATGCGTTCTAAAGGTTTGCAGGCAGCCTGTTGTAAATGTTCAGGCATTTGGATTTCGGGGGTACGATCGCGTAGTGCCAGATAGATTTTTTCCAGGGTGTTTAAGCGCATGTAAGGGCACTCATTACAGTTGCAGTTATTGGCATCGGGTGGGGCGGGGATAAATTCTTTGCTGGGGCTGGCCTGCTGCATTTGATGAATAATGCCGGGTTCAGTCACCACAATAAAGCTCTGCCGATCATCGCTTTGGCTAAATTTGAGTAGGGCACTGGTGGAACCGATGAAATCGGCGTGACGCAGCACTGGTTCTTCGCACTCTGGGTGGGCGATGACAGCGGCGTTAGGATGCTGCATTTTGAGCTGCACTAGCTTTTTCTCGGAGAAGGTTTCATGCACAATGCAACTGCCTTGCCATAACACTAGTTCCCGCTGGGCTTGTTGGGCGACATAGCGACCCAGATTTCGATCAGGTGCAAAGATAATTCCTTGATCGGCAGGGATTTGTTGGACAATTTTTACTGCATTGGAACTGGTGCAGATAATATCACTAAGAGCCTTGATTTCGGCGCTGCAATTGATATACGAAATAACGATGTGGTGGGGGTGCTGGGCTTTGAAGGCGGCAAATTTATCGGGAGGGCAACTATCGGCCAGTGAGCAGCCTGCTTCTAAGTCTGGGAGTAACACGAGTTTGTGAGGGTTAAGAATCTTGGCTGTTTCGGCCATAAAATGCACTCCCGCAAACAAAATTACATCAGCAGTGGTGCTGGCGGCGCGGCGGGAGAGTTCTAAGGAGTCGCCAATAAAGTCGGCAATATCTTGGATAGCGGCTTCTTGATAGTAGTGCGCCAAAATCACGGCGTTCAGCTCTTGTTTCAGAGTCTGAATTGCTGCCACTAAATCGGTAGGGATGTTGCTGGGTGGTGTATCTGTAACAAACATGGCGGCAGCAATAAGGAGGATGTTTTAATTATAGTGTTTTTCACCAAAAGTCGATTAATCTGAACTCAAGATTTTCTCGACGTTTTTTTTGCCGTCAGCAGATTTAATGGTAAGAGTACGCTTGGCAAAATCAAATTGGTAGCTATAAGCCTTACCCTGAGCGGTATAGATGATGTCATCTTTGGTGCTGACTGGCAAATTGAACTGCTTTTGGGTTTTGATATTGCGCATGGCTACTACCGAGATCTCGGCGGTAGCAATTACGTCATCGTTGGTGCTGACGGGCAAATTTTGCTGCCGACGTTTTCTGGCATTGTTCACCGCGTTTTTAGAAACTTCGGTGGTGGTTTTGGAGCAAAGATTGATCTGGTAATTTTCGCTAATTGCCACAGCATCGCGGTTCATGCCCTTAGGACAAATAAAGAACTTGGGTTTGGCTTTGGCGATCGCTAAAGATACTAGATCACTACTGGCTAAGGGTACAGGTATCTCATCAGGTGCCAGCTTAGCTACCGAAGGCTGGGCAAATAGCAGTGCTGCCACTAAGCTCAATAAACTTAACCAGATTGTCCAGGTACGTACCAGTCTAAAAATAAGGCGGGAAATAAATGACATTTGTTTTGATCAACTCTGGTGATCAGTGTACCGCTGCTGGCGACTGTAATAAACGGTCGATCGGGAATTCACTAAATATCTAAGAATCCTTGATCTGAGCCACATATTTCTGTCTTTTGGCTTGAAGCTTTGCCCAAACCGTTTCTGGCACAGTAAACCTCACCGCGTCATACATTTCATTGGCAGCAGCTTGCTGCCTTTTGGTCACCCAATCTTGAACTTGGAAAGTTTGTTTGTTCGCAGTGATCACCAAGCTCCGCTGTGGACTGCCCGGTGGGATGGGTGCTTGTCGCCAGCGACGAGTGGAGAATTCATTTTCTCGTAGAGTCTGATACAAAGCATCTAAATTCTTTGCAGATACTTGGAATTTTTCTGTCCATTGGGGGCTAGAGCCGTAACCTGCTTGCATTGATACTTGGCCTTGACCCTGAGAATCTACCATAACTGTATATGCGTAGTGATGTTTAGGAGGCAGGCTGCCAGTGCTCCACTGATACTTCACACCCAAATCTTGGGGAAGTACAGAACTTGCCGCTACTAGGGCGGGTACACAAATCGCCGAAACAGCGATCGGCCAAAATTCTATAGATATACTCATCTCACTACCTTTGGGGAAGACTCATTTGTCAAGAGCGTCACAGATTTGTCACTTCAACAATTTTGTGTGCCATTCCTTAAGGCTTCCCCAGATCTAGATGACAAAATCTTAAGCTGGCGCAAAAAAATGTCGATCAATCATTTCAGTCAGCTTGGCTTTAGTGATAGCTCCTTCCCAGGAGTGAATGAGTTGGCCATCTTGAAACAAGCGAATTGCTGGCACTCCTTCCACAGCATAAGTTTTCACTGATTCTGGGTTGCCATCTACAGGCAATTTGACCACTTTGAGCCGATCAATGTAGTTTTGCGATACCCAATCGATCGAAGGCGATACTAATTTACAAGGGCCGCACCAGTCTGCCCAAAAATACACCATTACTGGTTGGGTTTGAGTTAGTACTTCGATTGTGAACTGTTCATCGCTGATGATCTGCGCGCCCATGCAATTTTCTCCATAAAAGATTTATATTACCAGCAAAAATCTCCCAATCGATCTTGGTTCGATCGGGGATTCTTGATGATATTCATTTGACCTATAAGCTGTCGATCTTCTTGCGCAGATCTTCAATCTCTTTGTCGGCAGCGGGCTGAGCGCCAGTAGGCTGAGTGGCGGGAGTAGCTGTGCCGGGAAGTGCGCCCTGGGGAGCAGGGGCACTACCTAACATCTGTTGCTTCATCATTTCTAATTCGTCGTCTACACCTGCACCAGCCGAGAGCTGAGCAAATTTACTTTCTAAATCAGAACCAGCTAACTCGGCTACGGCTTGAGAGCGCGCTTCCTGTTGCAAGACTTTTTCTTCCATGCGCTCAAAGGCAGCCATTGAGCCATTGTTACCAATTTTACCCACTGCACCCTGAAGTTGCTCTTGAGCTTTAGCGGCTGCTGAGCGGGACTTGAGCATATCTTTTTTGGTTTTGGCCTCGGAGATTTTGCTCTCTAGCTGAATCAAGTTGCGTTTGAGTCCTTCAATTTGACCCACCTGACTGTCCAACTGGCCTTTGAGGGCAGTTGCTGTGTCGGTGTAGGTTCTTTTCCGGACAAGGGCTTCTTTAGCTAAGGCTTCGTCGCCTTTAGAAAGAGCCAATTGAGCTTTTTGCTGCCAAGAAGCTTCGTCTTGTACAGATTTGTTATACTGCTGCTCAGAGCGCTTCTGAGTGGCGATCGCCCCGGCTACTGCTTGACGCAGTTGCACAAGGTCTTCCTGCATATCTATTACAGCTTGCTCCAGAATTTTTTCTGGGTCTTCAGCCTTACTAACCATGTCATTGACGTTAGCGCGCATTAGTCTGCTAATTCGATCGAGTAGTCCCATGATGATCTGTCCTTGATACAACGGTGGAGGTCTGCTGACCCCATTTTAAAACGTAATTGCGGGGATGCAAGTATTTAACTTTGTTTACTGAAATCTTGGCTAACAAGTTACAGATAGTGCTTCCACACTAAAATGCCCATTAATTGGTGAACAGTAAGCCACTTGTCTATTCTCGCTCATAAAACTTTTCTCTGTTTAGGATTTTTATCCTGAGTCTATGTCAGCAACTTATGGATCAATTTTGGGCATGCTGATTTCGGTGAGTTGGTCTCAAGTATTTATGGGGATCAATGAAGCGTTTGGCGAAATGTTTGGCCAGAAAATCTCTGAAATGCTCTGAAGTCAAAATCTCTAGGCTTTTCCCCTGTGGGATCAATCACTGTTGAAAGCAGTTTGGCTTACACAACTTCATAATTCAATGCAGTCACACCACGAAATGTGTCTACTCGTAAACCAAATGTGAAGACAATCTAAACAAAAAAAACCGCCGATCCCAGCTTGAATCAAGGTGTCATAACCTTTACAGGGATATGATCCCCGCTGATGAATGTTGCAGAATAAAGAGGTGGTTAAGCAGACCACGTAAAACCCCCGGTTCCCCAAAAGATCATGATGCAGACCAAAAATACCAGCGAAGCTTCTAATGCTGTTTGTCGCAACTGCCGATTCTATCAGCCTAGTGGACACCGAGGTGGTATTTGTGAACAGTTCAGTGTGCCAGTAAGTGGTGCTTGGTCTACTTGCCAATTGGCGCTTCCGGCTTTTGTGCCATCCTGGAAGACTTTAGAAGATTTACCCGCCGGAAATGTCATTATCCCCGTTATGGCTGAAGAGCAATCTTTACCGGTAAGGCGATCGGCCTCTGTATCGCCAATAGGACATAATTAATTATTAATCAATAAAAAATCCCCATCTCTTTGAAGATGGGGATTTTTTATTGATATTGAGAGTTGGCTGAGTATTCCTGCCCGTTCGCTCATTCTAAGAAGGAGAAAGGAATAAAAACCTTGAGGGGTAAAGGACAAAGCCATTGTGGCAGCCTGTCAGGAAGAGGGACTGTTGCAAGGTAGGCTAGAGAGCAGTTTTTGAGATTGCCAGAGGTCAC
>JANOXZ010000564.1:0-4769 GCA_031418695.1 Synechococcales cyanobacterium VAR_35_metabat_10 | reverse complement strand
GTTGCGGGTCAATACTAATACCTCGTCTCCTTGTGCCAAGAGCTTTTCAACTAATTTACTGCCCACAAAACCCGTGGCTCCGGTAATAGCTACTTTCATACAACCCATAATTTTATTTATTCATAGGATTATAGCGCTGTTGCGATTTCCAGCGGGATGACAACCCAGAAAGTTAGCGGCAGAAAAGCTATCATAGAAACCAAAATCTGGACTGCAATCATGTCTGCACCTGACGCTGATTTCCTTAGCCCTGGCCACCTAAACCAAGTTCATCACATCGCCTTAAATGTGGCCGATATCCAAGCAGCCAAACATTTCTATGGTCAGATCCTAGGCTTATACGAATTACAGGGAGCCGAAATTCCTAGCAGCATTGCCCAGCTTGTAGCCGAAGGCAAAGTGGCCAATTTTCGCACTCCCGACGGACTCATCCTCGATCTATTTGCTGAGCCGGGATTGACAGCGCCAAACGAAGACCCTACGGTGCAATTTACCCGCGCTAATCATCTAGCCTTTAACATCGACCCACAATTATTTGATTTTGCGGTGCAAGTTTTACGCACTAACAATGTCAAAATCGAGGGTGAACCAATTACCCGATCGACCGGGCGAGGTGTATATTGCTATGACCCTGACGGCCTGATGATCGAGATTCGCTGTGACCCCATATGATCCAAATATTAGCAAACCATGTTGAAATCCAACTCCGGATTAGTTAACCAGCGTGTCGCGCAGTTGCGGAGATCAACCTTACTCAGCTCAAGAATTAAAGACAACGCGGCAACTCAGCAAAATCAACCCTTACGTAGGGGAGTTTGTTCGCGGAGCGTCTCCTCTTAGGAGTGGGGAGGCGTTCCGTCCCCTCAATGGGGGGCGTGGGGGTCAGAACCCCCACATTCCAGGTTTCTACTAGAAATCTAAACTTGTACGGCTTGCCTATCACTAAAGCCGATCGATCCCCTTAAACTCCTTATTCCCCCGACTAGCCTCCCCACAAGTACGCGGAGTCGGAAAAATCTTCCCCGGATTCGCCAACTCCTTAGGATTAAACACCATCCGCACCCACTGCATACTCTCCAAATCTTGCTCACTAAACATCTCCGGCATATAACAGCGCTTATCAGTGCCAATCCCATGCTCACCCGAAATACTGCCACCCACACTCACACAGAGCTTCAAAATCTCACCTCCCAGCTTCTCCACCTGCTCCAAAGCACCCTCATCAGCTTGGTTATACAAAATCAGCGGATGCAAATTACCATCCCCCGCATGAAACACATTGGCCACATAATAGCCAAACTCCTCACCCAAACGACCAATTTCCTTCAACACATAAGGCAACTGAGTCCGAGGAATCACCCCATCCTGCACATAATAATTAGGACTAATTTTCCCCATCGCCGCAAAAGCCGCCTTCCGCCCTTTCCACAACTTCATCCGAGTTTCCAAATCACTAGCACTCGTCACATTCCGGGCACCATTCTGGCGACAAATTTCCTCCACCCGCAGCTTATTTGCCTCCACCTCCACCATCAGACCATCCACTTCCACCAGCAAAATTGCCGCCGCATCGCGAGGATAACAACCCGTAGCCACCACATCTTCCACAGCATTGATACTGAAGTTATCCATCATTTCAATGCCGCCAGGAATAATCCCCGCCCCAATAATGTCCGAAACAGCATTACCTGCCGCTTCGATCGAATCAAAATCGGCCAACAACACACAGATCGATTCTGGAGTTTTTAAAATTTTCAGCGTAATTTCGGTAGCTATGCCCAAAGTTCCTTCCGAACCCACAAACAAGCCAGTCAAATCATAGCCAGGAGTTTCACCAATTTCACCCCCAGTATGGACGATCGAACCATCGGGCAACACCAGTTCCAATCCCAACACATGGTTAACCGTCACCCCATACTTCAAGCAATGCACTCCCCCAGAGTTTTCGGCCACATTTCCCCCCACCGAGCAAATTACCTGACTAGAAGGATCTGGCGCATAGTAGAACCCCGCTCCGCTGACAGCCTGCGTTACCCAGTTATTGATCACTCCCGGCTGGACAGTAACTCGCTGGTTAGCCAAATCTATAGTTAAGATTCTATTCATCCTAGCTGTGCCAATTAAAATGCAGTTTTGGTCGGGCACCGCCCCACCAGATAAACCAGTGCCTGCACCCCGGGCAATCCAGGGAATCTGTTGCTGGTCACAGAGTTTGACAATAGCTGCTACCTCAATGGTATTCTGAGGGAGAACTACCAATTGCGGGCGTTGCAAATCGTGGTAACTGGTTAATCCATCACATTCATAGGTGATCAGTTCTTCCCGTTTTTGCACCACATGCCTAGCACCGACGATCGCACTCATTTGTTTGCCGATCGCCGACCAGTCAAAATTCAAATTTGGGTTTAAATTTAGGGCCGGATCTTTTTCCAGGACTTGCATAATGGTGAGGTTGTGATGGAATTCTACCTAAGACTCTAGCAAAAACCTTGCCAAAAAGCGCCCTAAACTCTTACCAAGCCAGAAATTTATGGACATGCAGTGGAAATGATATAATACACAAGATGACAGAAGACGCGGGAATAGAAAAAAAGTTCCAAACAAACTTAGCAAACTTTACGGAATCTTTCTGATTACATATGTAGTCAATGTCACAAGGCAATTACAGCCGTTTTGATGGAAACATCTCACACTGGAAATTGCTCCAAATATATAGTTTTCACACGACCCACCCCACTAATTTGCTGAGTATTCAAGGAGTCCAGGTATGAAAGAAGTTAACAAATCCATTACTACCCCAGAAAACGACCTCATTCGGTTGTTGTTCGCCCCCGGCATCGCCCCAGATCATTGTCCTTGGAACCCCAGCGACGTTGACTCTGAGTCTTACTACCAAGCCAAAGAACAGGCTTTTAGTTTAGATGATTGGTCGGCAGAAGACCTGCAACAGTCTTCTCACAGTTTTTTCGCCAAGCTGGACACCTGCTGGCCAGATGAAACACCTGATGTTTTGACTCTGCTTTCTCAGAAATTCGCTGCTCGCATTCCCCAGCAATGGCTAGAAAAGGTTGCAGCAGAAGCAACCAAGGCTGCCGCTGAGAAGTTGGTAGCAGTAGATCAGCTCGTGACTTGTGTGCAGAATTTGTTGCCCACTTGGGAAGCTGAAGATCTGTTGGTGTTTGCTCGTCCTTACTCCTACGCCATGCGTTCTGACCCCAGTGCTTTTAATGTAGACAACTTGGCGCGTTCGATCGAATGGGAAGCGCTTTCTGCTACTGAGCAAGTCAAGCTCACTATGATGGTCAGCAAGTACGCCCTCGAACAATTGAACCAAGACTAACTTCGACTGCCGAGCTCCTTATTTGATGAATCCGTTGCTGCTAAGATCAGCAACGGATTTTTTTCTTTCAAAACTCTAATCTTCCATTAGACCAAATCCACAAACAATCAACAGTGACTCCTGAATTTGTTGCCAGTAAAAGTCTTCAAGTATTCCCACCAAACCCAAAACTCTTTGTTCATCGATTGAACGAATTTGAGCAACATCCAAAAAACGATCTTGATCAAGGCTATTAACAGCACTAGCAGTAACATTCACAACATAGGGTGCTCGTTTACTGCCGGGACGAAAAGGAATGGCGACGGTTAGCTTGCCATACTGATTCATCGTGTCATTTTGGATGATTAGGCAAGAACGAGTTTTTTGAATTTCAGCTCCAACAGTGGGATCCAGCTTCACCCCGTTTATAGGACAACGTGCCATTAGGCATCGATACCATCCACAGCTAATTTATCCCACTCAGCAATCTCTGCCAAATACTCTGGATCTTGTAGATCTTCTTGTAAGGCTGTAATCAGTTCTGTCTTTAGCGTCCTTTGTTGCTCTTGTCTCAACAACGAATTCAGATAATCACTGCGATTACCTTGAGCATGTAAATCAATGAAAGACAGCAGTTGTTGATCGATCGTGATGGCAATTTTTTGCTTCATGATGATGGCATCGTCAGTATGATGATTTCATCATACCCGGAAAAATATCCAATCAACAATGGTGTAAATTTTTACCTGTGTAAAGAGTTCGTTAACCGATTGGGAAGTTGAAGGTCTTTTGGTGTTTACTCGTTACTACTTCTACTTAGCAATGATCTGCCAACTAAAATCCCTGTTCCACATCAGAAAAATGTTATGGGGATTATGTGGTTTTGATCGACTTTGAGTCTTAAGCCTTGATCTGACCACCAAAGTTTTTCACTAACAGCTCTTCCAAAATGGGTTGAAGATCTTCACAGGGCACCCCTTTCATGACACAAGTGCCTAAGTGAGCATCTTTACCAACCGTGCCGCCCATGTAAATATCCACGCCCTCGGCCATCTTGCCATCTTTGCGCACCTTCGTACCCATCAGCCCAATATCGGCAACTTGGGGCTGGCCACAGGAATTGGGGCAGCCAGTCCAGTGGAAACGCACTGGTTCCGGAACAGTGACCCGATCGGCTAACTGGTTAGCAAAATGCTCAGCCTGCTGCTTAGTTTCCATCAAAGCAAAGTTACAGAACTGCGCACCAGTACAAGAAACTACGCTGCGAGTTAAATTGTTGGGAGCGATCGAGAACTTTTGCAGTAAGGGTTCTGCCAACAAGCTATCTAGTCGATCGGCTGGCACATTGGGGATAATGCCATTTTGTTCTACTGTGAAGCGAAACTCGCCGCTGCCGTAAATCTCGGCCACTCGGGCTAACTCAAACATATCTTCAGCAAACACTCTGCCC
>JANOXZ010000563.1:0-2353 GCA_031418695.1 Synechococcales cyanobacterium VAR_35_metabat_10 | reverse complement strand
TCAGAGAGCCACAGCTATGAAGGCAAGCCAGCTAAAGACAAGAAGCCGCCCAAATTAAATGGATTGGTTGGTGTCGCTAACCGAGTATCGATCGAGTATCCCGACCGCCAAACTGATAATTATCTACTATGACCACTCAGCAACAAATTCCTACCGAGTTCCCTGACACCTATCTAGGTGATATTACTGGCACCTTGCCACTAGAAGGTATTGGAGACTATCTAGAAAAGAATGGCATCCTGGAAGCCTTGCCTGAGTTTGTTCGAGAGAAATATCGCGCGGGGGAGAAGGACCAAGAGAACGGGGTGCATCAATATTTATGCAACCTAGACAAAGAAGCGATCGCTGGTCAGAAAAACGCATGTGCTACTGGTAAGGCGCTGGGTAAATACAGTAATGATGTATCAGCACATAACCAAAAGTATATTTTGGAGTTTGAGGTATTACCCAAATTCCTGTTCACCCATGAATCTAAGCGTCATGGGGTGAAAATCCCTAAACCTGCTGGTCGGGTTGGCAAAAAACTAACCGGTGTGGATGGCCGGTTTCGTCGGGTGCGAGCTGGCGATCAAGATCGACCAGGGCGATACAATTATGCCAAGGTCGATCCGGGAAAAACTGACCCCAAAGAAATCGATCGATTCAATGATGCTGTGAATGGCGGCGATGGTCGTAGCATTGGACAACGGGCACTTTATTACGATTCTGATGGGACTGTTTTAAGGGGCACGGCGGCGATCGAGCGCAAAACCAAAGCCAACCAGTTGAGTGCTAACACTGCCACCTTAAATCAAACCACTGGCACCAGTGCCGGAGCTAAACCAACAGCAGCGCCAGGGCTAAAAGCCGACGCCCATCCCAATAAAAAGACCGCTGGCCAAACTACTGACAAGGGAAGCCCGGTGGCCGGAATGGCTGTTCTAGGGCTGTTGGCGCTGGGGATGGCGGCATTGATGCCCATGCACTTTGTGACCAGTGCGATTTCTTTCATCAATTCTGTAGTGACTTTTTTGACCACTACCCGCAGCGCGATCGGCACCTATCTGGGAATAGCCGATGGGATTCTTGGGGTGTTTGGTTTGAAAAACAGCACCGGGGGGCTTAAAAGCATTATTAATGGAGTGCTAGATAATGCTTTTGGAAAAGACAATATCACCTATGCTAAGGCCGTTTTTGCTAGCACTTTAAACGGTGTGGCCACCACTGGAAAGTTAATGGAAAAAATACAATCGGCACGGGCTGGAACTGATAACAAAATCGATGAATTAGCGCTAGGTTTGGGAACTGTAAATAATGGCCTAAAGGATTCTGGTTTACTACCGGCAGATAGCCCATACATGCAACAGTCTAAGGCTATTGACCAGTTTGTTGATGATAGAACGACCGGCAACGGTGAAGAAGGTATCGGGCTGAAGGATAATATCTCTCACTTGGTCGGAGAATTGAAAACTCATGAAGAAGTTAACAATGATCTGAAGCAGGAAAAGGAAGTAGAAGAAAAGAAAGCCAAGAAAATTGCCAAACAAACCAACGACACTTTTAGATTGATTGATTCTACCAAAACAAATGTTGAATCTATCCAAAGGAAAGATTTATGACCTGGGATAACTTACTTCAAGATGAGACAATTTCACCACAGTTTAATGAACTTCATGCCAGATTGGAAAACTATCAGATATACAGCTTGCTATTGTGTGATTTTAATCGCCATGAGATTACTTACGGTTATGACTATGCCGTTAATAATCCGTTCGATCCCAGTCAAAACAAGCCAGCCTCAACATCAACACAAATATTCGATGATGAGTCTTTCGGTACTGTCAAACCCGTGGCCGTCCAATCGTTCGATCCTCAGGGGAAAATACCGATGGATTTCGGGGTGTTGGTGAGTTTATATCCACTAATTGCCTATAACACAACTAGTTTTTATTCTTGGAGTAGAGGGCAGATTGTAGCGCCTCACAACAGCAATTTTACGACTAGTACCAGTGGCGCGAACTACTCTCACCTAATTTTCGGCCACGAGCAAGACATTCGCAAAGTACCATCAGAGCTAGTTGCTGTAGCCACTTCTACACGGAAAATCCGGGTGGGATACTATCGTCGCAACCCGATGGAGAATAATCCGTATCTTTTGGCCAGCCTCGATTGGCGCTGGTTAGAATTAGATGTGGTAAAAGGTAAATCATATCTACTAAAAATTCCTGAGGCTGTTTTAGGTACTTTGCTATCCGATATCGTGACGAGGGAAGAAGTTCTAAACGGTATACTATCGGGCTTCTATCCACAAAGGTTCCTGTTTGCTGACCAGTTAGCTGATTTGTTTTTGGAGTGGCAACAGTTTTACCCCCCA
>JANOXZ010000562.1:0-3671 GCA_031418695.1 Synechococcales cyanobacterium VAR_35_metabat_10 | reverse complement strand
GCTAAGCCTCGAAGACTCTAGCTACGAAACCGAAATCTCGGCATTGAACCAAAAACCTGGCGATTTGAACTTGCCAACTCCTGATCCTTTTGATGACTCGATGTTATCAGAGCCGATGGCATTGCCAGAAATTCCGGAAGTTCCAGAGAGATCGGGTGGATTTAATCCTTTCGATGCGATTGGTGAACTGAAAGATAAGGCTGTAGATGCTGCTCAAGGCGGTGGAGCAGCAGTTGTCGGCGGTGCTGCCGCAGCGGCTGGTGCAGTTGTGGGCGCGGGTGCCGCAGCGAAGTCTTTCGTCACTGGCGACAGCCAGCCGGAAGCAAGCGGTCTGTTGCAGCAAGAAGGTCAAATTACTCTGGTGTCACCAAATCCAGCCCAAGCCTATGTGCATTGGGATGTGCCCGTGAAGCTGAAGCGTCAATTACGTCAGCAAGGTGGCCGCAAGTTGGCGGTGCGCATGTATGACGTGACTGATACTGACATCACCACTCACTTGCCTAGCAATTTCCAAGAGTTTGAGTGCGATGAGTTGGCTTGGGATCTGCACTTACCAGTGCCCCGCGCCGATCGCAAGTACCTAGTAGAAATCGGTTATGTCTCAGAAGAAAATACTTGGTTGATGCTGGCTCGTTCAACTCCTGTGATGATTCGTTCTAACGGCTAGGTTCAGCTCACTTCGACTTCGCTCAGTGCGAGCCGCTCACCTACCCTAACTTGTTTTTAGGATAAAACCAAAACCCTTACTATGTACGGGTTTTGGTTTTTGGCATATATAGTGAAAGCGAAGTCTCTTGGCGGTGGGTGAGCGGAGTCGAACCCAGCGCAACCTATGTTTGTTGATGAGAAACTTCAACGACGGTGTGGACATTGCCACGGGGAGTGTAATCGGCTTTGACTGTAATCGACAATGGATTCATTGCTGCTACTAAGTCATCAAGAATTTGGTTAGCTGATTCTTCATGAGAAATATATTGATCGCGGTAACTGTTGATATATAACTTCAGCGCTTTCAACTCCACCACCTTCTGGTCTGGCGAATAGATCACATGGATGGTGCCAAAGTCTGGGTAGCCCGAGAAAGGGCACTTACAGGTAAATTCGGGCAAAGTGATATTAATGTCGTACTTCCGACCAGGACGGGGATTAGGGAAAGTGGTAAGCTGACCATCTTCGATTTCCCGTTCGCCATATTTCATTTCGGGGATTACTTGTTCCATTGCTTTCGAGTCTTGCGTTAATTTAGCGACAGTGGGCATTGCCCACTTATATATTGTAGGGTGGGCACTGCCCACAAGAGGACTATGGCCGAAGCCAATCGATCAGAGGGATATTGCCGAAGTTCTAGACTATCTCATCAGACTCCGATTCAGTGTTTTCCTTGACGAATAGCTTTACTAGCCGATCGTAAGTCCCCGGCCCCATATACATCGGATGCACATGAGATCGACTGTAAACCCAAATCACCTTACCATTTTCGCTGATGCGGATATCATGGAGCAGGCTACGACACTGAGGTTTAAGCTGATTTCCAGCATCTAGAGCATCTGTCCAGCGATCAAAGCTCTGGTCAAAGTCTTTAAAAACTACTCTAAACATTAGCTATACCGCTCCTCTGTCCAAGGCTCACCCCGACCATGGTAGCCGTTGCGCTCCCAAAAGCCCGATTCTTCTTTGGGTAAGAACTCAATGCCATTAATCCACTTGGCGCTTTTCCAGGCATACAAATGAGGCACGACTGTCCTGACTGGGCCACCATGCTCTAGAGGCAATGGTTCGCCGTTTAATTCGTAGGCAAAAAAGTTTTCTGGCCGTAAGAAGTCTACTAAGGGCAAATTGGTGGTGTAGCCGCATAAACAGTGCTCCATGACATGCACGGCGCTAGGGTCAAGATCTCCAACTAGTTTCATTAAATCTACTACCCGAAAGCCTTTCCAAGTTACATCTAGCTTCGACCAGCGAGTCACGCAGTGAAAATCGGCGGTAAATTCTTGCTGGGGCAAGGTCATTACGTCATCCCAGGTAAAAATTAGGGGTTGAGGTACTAATCCCCAAACTTTGAGTTTCCATTCTTTGCGGCTGAGGTGTGGAGGGGCTTGGCCGTAGGTCATGATGGGAAAGCCGTTGGTGAGATACTGACCGGGGGGGACACGGTCGCTCTCGGCGGGGCTGGGTTTCTGGAAGAACTTACCGAGCATGGGTGTGGGGGACTTTTGTAAACAGATTCTTTACATTTATAGCGAAAAATGTCTCTATTTGCTCGTCGTCTAATAGATCAAAAAACCCACACCAAAATGGCATGGGTTTCTCGATACGCAAAGAAACTAAAAACTACTCAGCAGCTTTTGGCTCTTCAACAGCAGCCGGTTCTTCTAAGCCGTACTTACTACGGAAACGCTCTACCCGACCTTCAGTATCAATAATCTTTTGATTACCAGTATAAAAAGGGTGATTGCCTGACCACACATCAACGTGCAGTTCTGGCTGAGTCGCGCCCACCGTCATAACTTCTTTGCCGTTACAGAAAACCTTGGCATCGGGGTACCAAGTAGGATGGAGATTTGGTTTAGCCATGATGTTAAAGAAAATTGGATAAAGGGAATTAACGCTTGGAGTACTGAGGAGCTTTCCGGGCTTTGTGCAGGCCGTACTTTTTCCGCTCTTTACAACGAGGGTCACGAGTCAAATAACCTTCAACCTTCAAAGGCTTACGGTTTTCGGGGCTGAGTTCGCACAGAGCACGAGCCACACCAAGTTTCACCGCATCGGACTGACCAGTCAAACCACCACCATGGGCGTTGACCAAAATATCGTAAGCGCCTTCTAAGCCCAAAGTTTCTAAAGGAGCTTTAGTTGCCGACAGATAAGAAGTGTTGAACTGGAAGTACAACGCGCCATCTTTACCATTAACTACCAACTTACCTTCACCCGGAACCAACCGAACTCTGGCTACCGCAGCCTTCCGCCGACCGGTGCCCCAGTAAATAGCCTTGCCGCTTTTATCAGTGGTTTGCATTATTTGTTACCTCCAGGGATAGTGTTGACAGTCATAACTTCAGGCTTCTGAGCAGCATGAGGGTGCTCGGTACCAGCGTAAACCTTCATTTTAGTGAAAAGGTGTCTGCCCATGGAGTTCTTGGGCAACATGCCCTTAACCGCTTGTTCAATGATTCTTTCGGGGATGCGCACTTGCAGCTTAGCGAAAGTCTCGGTCTTCATCCCACCGGGACGACCGGAGTGACGACGGTAGAGCTTTTGAGAGCTTTTTTTGCCAGTTACCTGAATCTTTTCGGCATTAATGACTACCACAAAATCCCCAGTATCAATATGAGGAGTAAAAGTAGGCTTGTTCTTACCGCGTAGCACCATCGCAATGGCGGTAGCTAAACGACCAAGGCGGTGGTCGGCGGCATCGACGATATACCATTTGGCTTCGATCGTCTCTGGGGTGGGCAGGATAGTTTTTTCCATGGAATTAACTCTAAAAATCAGAAGTGTGATCAGCAGCTAGGTTTTCATTTAACAACCAGTGCGGCTGAGTATCGAACCATACTTTCGCGGGGAAAGGCATATGGGGGTAGCCAACTCGGAGCAGGCATAAACCCTTAGCGGGGGCAGAGTGTTTCACCGCTGGGCGGTCTTCCTGCTGCCAAATGTGAGTGAATGACTCG